>JAJQEA010000013.1 GCA_021201905.1 Clostridia bacterium | reverse complement strand
CGTTACGGGAACCTGGGGGAACGGCCTGTTAAGTTTGATTTGCCGGGCGGCTTTGTCAATTGCGCTTTGGGACCGGCGGATTATCCCGGCTGCTTCCTCCCAGGTGGGGGTGGTGAACATGGCAATGTAATTTTCAGGCATGACGATCTGGGCGCAGCCCTGATAGTCAAGGCCCTTGGCGTCGGCCAGCCTTTTCAGATATCTGCCCGCGTTTCCAATGTTTCCGCCGCAGGTCATTACGAAATATATGTTTTTGTTTCCGGTTAATTCTGTTTTTTCCAGCCACTCCTGCAGGATGCGGGGGATCCTCCACGCGTAGGTGGGAGCGGCCACCACCCACGGGGTGTCTGAGTGTATGCCGGAAAAGTCGCGGCTGCGTATTTTCTCTCCCAGGTTCATGATCTCGTCGTCTGTCACTTCTCTGATTCTTTTTGCGGTGTATTCACTGTTTCCTGTTCCTGAAAAATATAGAATCATGGCGGTTGTCTCCTTCTGCTTTTTATGGCTGTGAGCTGATATGCTGTATGCTTGTGTAGATTAGGCTGGTTAAACCGGCTATCTCCTTCCACTGGGTTTCATCGGCGCTTAAATAATAGTAGTTTTTTGTTCCTTCCCTCCGCATGGCCACAATGCCGGCCTCTTTGAGGATTTGCAGGTGATGGGACACGGAAGGTCTTGTGAGGTGCGCTTTTTTGGCGATTTCACCTACGCGGATTCCTGATAAATCGCTTTCCAACAGCACCAGAAGTATCAGCTGCCTAGTCTCATCGCCAATGGCCGTAAAGGCATTGCGGCACTCCTGAAAGCCTTCTACAATTTGTTTCAGTCTCTTTTCACATTCTCATTCCATTTTGCCTCCCTGTGATTGTGTATAGGTGTTACATGTATGTGACTTCCGGTTTTTTGCGCTGCGGGGAGCGGAGGAACTTTATGTCCGGATATCCCAGCACCAGCGTCATTGCCACCCTCTTTCCTTTTGGCACCTGCACCGCCCTTCTGATTCTGCGGGAGGCGTTGGCTGCCATTGTGAAAAATCCGCTGTATAATACGCCCAGTCCGTTGGCTTCTGCGATATATTCCATATTCTGCGCGGCCAGGATGCCGTTTGTCTTGTCTTTTGCCGTTATGACGATGACAATGGGGGCATTAAAAAAGAAAAAATGGCTGTCAATTTTCATGTTTTTGGCCATGGGGCTAAACAGGTCCGCTATGGGCTTTATTTTTCTGAACAGGCTGACCGCCATCTGCTCTATGCGGCTCTTTTCTTGAGCCAGCACAGTGAAGGATACGTCCTGCATGTTTTTGGCTGTGTGGGTAAGGGTGCCTGCTTCCAGTATCTGGTCCATTACTTCCTTTGGCACTGGATCCTCTTTAAAATGGCGGATGGACCTGCGAAACCGGATGACATCCAGCACTTCACCGGGATCCAGACGGATATCCCCCTTTTTTTCTTTTGAGACAATGTCATAACCGCTGACCGAAATAGCCTTTTTGGGACAGACCGCGCTGCACTGCCCGCACATCACGCAGTCATCTAATACTGTTTCCGCTTTTTTACTTTTTATCACAATATTGCGGGCCATGCACACCTTGGCACACATACCGCATCCAACGCACTTGTCCGTCTCAATCATTACATGGTGCTGTTTCATATTCTGACTTCCTTTCGTTAACGTTCATTAACCATTATAGCGGACAGGTGGCATGAATACAACATTGGTAAAGCAATTCATTACCAATGACAGTTCAGGGTAAAGGCATTGAAAAAGACGGGCCTTCGGCATACAGCCGGTGGTCCGTCTTTTGCTTCATGAACGTATGTATGATTACATGTTTCTCTGCTGCCGGGATATGCCGCTTACGGCTCCGTAGTAAAGCCAGTGGCCGTCCTGCTCCCTGAGGAAAAATACCCTCAGATGCATCCACATGGGGGTGCCGTCCCCGCGCCTGATGCGCATGTCCCCCTCCGCTCCCTTTATGGGATTCTCTCTGGCCCGGCTGAATATATCCATCACCTGGTCCTGGTCCTCTTCCAGTATGGTATCCAGAATAGTTTTTCGCACCTCCTCCAGGTCCACGGCTGTGGTTCCTGTGACGGAGCAGTACTGTTCATTGACGCTCAGCAGTTCCAGCCTTCCGTCGTATAAGTCGTAAAATGCAACAGCGCCCAGGATGTTGTTCATTATGGCATCGCTTACCATGTCCCCGTTCAGCAGGTCCTGAAGACGGATTCGCTCAATCTGGCGCGCCTTGATTCCCCTGAAATCAATGTTGGCCTCATCCGACAGGATCGGCTCGAACACCTCAATGGGCATTGGATGGTAGAAATAGTATCCCTGCCCATAGGTGCAGCCCATATCCAGAAGCAGCTCCATCTGCTCCTTGTTCTCAACGCCCTCAGCTATCATGCGGATGCCCACAATATTGGCCATGCGGGTGATGGCCTCCAGGATTCCCATGCTCTTTCCCATGCTTTCATGGTCCATGTCCAGGAATTTCATGTCAATTTTCAGGACATCCACATTCACGTCCTTCAGCATGTTGAGGGATGAGTAACCGCTGCCGAAATCATCCATCAGCACGGTAAAGCCAGCGGACCGCAGTTCCTCCACCACGGCTGTTATAACCTTGTACTCCTCCACATAGGCGCTCTCCGTGATTTCTATCTCGATGAGCCTGGGATCCAGACTATAACGGTTTATGAGTTCCTGGAATACCTGGGGCACATTCAGGGTATAAATGTCCATTCTAGATACGTTGACCGATATGGGGACCGCCCTGTGGCCGCTGTCTATCCACTTTTTTACACGTTTGCAGACCTCCTCCCAGACATACAGATCCAGCTTTGTCACCAGACCGTTGCTCTCCAGAAGGGGGATAAACGCACCGGGGGATATGAGCCCCCGCTCCGGGTGGTTCCAGCGCACCAGGGACTCCAGCCCCACAATCCTTCCTGTCCTCATGTTGCACTTGGGCTGGGCATAAAAGGTGATCTCCCCGTGTTCCAGTGCCCTCTGTATCTCAGAGAGAAGCCTGTGGTCCTCCTCCAGCTTCTGCTTCATGCGAATGTCATACCGGCTGACCCTCTGGGCGTAATTGCCCTTTACCGATGACAGGGCTATGACTGCCAGGTCGTACATGTTGCTGACTTGAAGGGCCCCGCCGCCAATGCCATAGATGCCGAAGGCCGGAAGAAATCCGGCTGTGCCGCCCTGCTCCTTCATGTATCTGGTTATCTCCTCCTGGAGCTTTCGCAGGACAGCAGGCGCGTCGGGAAGCAATATGACAAAATCGTCCCCGCCCATATACCCGGCCAGGCCGCCCTCCTTTTCCTGTGTCTTTTTCAGAAGGTTCCCTATCGTGGCCAGAAGGCGGTCGCCTGCCTCCTGCCCGTACCAGTCATTAAACAGCTTAAAATGCTCGATATCAATGGCCATGAGGCAGTAATCCTCAGGATTTTCCGCCTGTTTCAGAAAGGCATCCGACTGCCTGAAAAATACCGGCCTCCTGCAAAGCCCGGTGATGGGATCCGTCCCCTCCTCAGCCTCCTTGTTTCCCAGGGTCAATGATTCCTCCCTGCGTTTCTGCTCGTCGATGTCCTGGATAAAGCACATGACGATGTCCTCGTCCCCAGCGCCTTTTAAAATGGGCACAACGATCTGCGCCACCCAGCACCAGGTATTGTCCACCTTCCGTTTGCGAAACTCCCCCTTAAGGACATGGCTGTCGTTGGGGTTCAAAAGGCTGGATGTGATGCGCTCCGGCTCCCAGAATTCTAAAAACCGTTTGGCGTCCCCCGGGTGAATCATGTGTTCCGACACATCCCGGACCATGGAGCTTAAGGTTCCCTCGGGCGCGGGAATCACATACTTGCCTTCCTGATGGTACAGTATCTTATAGTAGTCCCTGGTGAAATTCAGCTCAAACAATTCGTCATAGGCCGAGATGCTGGTAAGATTGTAAAAGAGGTTCTTGTTGCTCTCGTTGATTTCCCGCACCAGAATCACACGGCATGGCCCCAGGCCCGGCCAGTCCATGTCCCCGGAGTCCACCTCCACCCACTGCCGGATAGCTTTGTTATAAAACATGACAGCCCCATCTGTATCCTGGTTCAGGGGACATCCCTGGCAGGGCCGGTCCTCGCCGCACAGCTTCTCATAACAGAAATCACCGCAGCGCACATCCTTAAAACGCCCTTTCAGGGTGCCGTTAAAATACACCAGCCTGTAATCCCTGTCTATGACGTAGATGCTTGTCTCATCACTGCCTCTTTTCGTACCCATACAAGTACCTCTTTTCCGCACCCGGCTTTTCATTGAAATATATTCATTATAATCTTCTTTCCCTGTCCCCGTCAACCTCATCGTATAACCAGGAAAGAATTATGCCGGAATCATAATGCCGGAAATAAAATAAGGAACCACTGTCATGGCTCCTTCAGACTGTCCGCTCAAGATGTTTCAGTATATGCCTCTTATATTCCAGAAATTCCGCCGTAAGGCCGAAATCCCTGTCCCTGGGCTTTGTCTCCTTTATAATGAGTTCCTCCGTTATCCTTCTGGGCCTGCCCGTCAGCAGGTATATCCGGTCGGACAGCAATATGGCCTCGTCAATATTGTGGGTGATAAACAGGGTGGACAGATGGATTTCATCCATCACCTTCAGATACCAGTCATGGACGGATTTCTTGGTCAGCATGTCCAATGCGGAAAAGGGTTCGTCTAACAGGGCCACGCTGCCTGAAAACAGATAGGTGCGGAGCAGGGCCGCTCTCTGCCTCATGCCCCCGGAGAGCTGGGCCGGATACTTCTTCTGGGTGCCCTCCAGTCCGAACGGGCGGAAGTAGGGGGATGCCTGCTCCCGTGCCTCCCGCTTTTTCATACCTTTTACAATCAGGGGAAGGGCCACATTGTCCTCTATGGTCCGGTAGGGAAGGAGCAGGTCCTTCTGCAGCATATAGCTCACCCGTCCCGGACACCCGGTCACGTCCTCCCCGTCCAGAAGGACGCGCCCTGTATCCGGCCTGGACAGCCCGGCGATAATATTAAAAAGCGTGGTCTTGCCGCCTCCGCTGATTCCCAGCAGCGACACCAGTTCCCCCTTGTTCAGGGTGATGGATATATCCGCCAGCACCGGCTCCCCGTCAAAGGATTTTGAGATTCCCTCTACCTTTAGTTGCTCCATGTTCTCCTCCTGGCACAGCACTGCCGTCCCCGGCCTTAGGGCAGGTACTCGTTGGAATATCCTGTCCCTGGCCTTAGGGCAGGTATTCGTTGGAATATCCTGTTCCCGCCTCAATGGGCGTCTCCGTAAGACCGTTTTCATTCAGCCATGCGTAATATGCATCCCAGCGCTCCTGGTCAATGTATCCCCATTTTGGCGCATCCGCCTGATACTTGTCCGCCAGATATTCCTGGCTGGCCTTTACCAGTTCCGGGTCCAGCTCCGGCGCTGCCTTGCACAGGATATCCCCTGCCTCCTGGGGGTGTTCCATGGCGAACTGGTATCCCCTGCTGACCGCGTCCAGAAATGCCCTGGCTGTCTCCGGTTCTTCCGCCAGGAACGTATTGTTGGCTATGATGACCGGCGTATAAAAATCAAATACAGGATCCAAATCCGCAAAGGCAACGTAATCTGTCTCCAGACCTTCCAGCTCTGTCTTTACGCCTGCCCATGCATAGAAAATCCATATGGCATCCACGGATTTTGTCCTGAGGGCCGTCACCTCGTCCGTCACTGTGCTGGGAATCAGTTCCACCTTGTCAAAATCCCCTCCGTCCGCCTCCATCACATCCCTGATGGTGGCCTTTTCCACAGGAAGGTCCCAGGTGGCATACTTTTTCCCCCTCCAGGCCCCTTGGGCGGTCCATTCCCTCTCCCTTCCTGGAAATAATACCCGATGTATTGTGCTGTATGACACCTGCCACAGCGGTTACCGGAAGGGGATTATCCCCTGAAAATGCCGGCGCCAGGCTGTCCTGGAAGGACATTGCAAACTGAGCCTTTCCGGAAGCAACAAGCACCTCCGCCCCGTTTTCCGGCGGCTGCACGATCTCCACCTCCAGGCCGGCGTCCTTAAAATATCCCTTTTCCCGGACAACAAAGATGCCTGTGTGGTTGGTGTTCGGCGTCCAGTCCAGGACAAATGTCAGCTTTCTGACGTCCTGGTCCGCCCCTTCTTCCTTCCGGCCTGCGCTCTCCTCCTTTACGTCCTCATTCCGTGTATCCTCCGCGGCCCGGGCAGGGGAGGTATTCTCTCCTGAATCCGGGGCTTTGCCGCACCCGGTGAGAAGGACTCCCATGCACAGGGAGGCCAGCAGCATACTTGCGCGTCTATGTCTCATTTTCAATCTCTCCTCTTAGTAACGCCGGGTATCATGTTCCCGTCTTATTTATGGCTGGCGGTACTGTTTTCCCACGGCATGCATTTTTTCTGAAGCAGCTCCACGGCCCACATCAGAATCAAGCTGATGACCGAGATGAGGAAAATCACCGCGAACATCTTGTCAAAGGAAAATGCCTTCTTGACCCTTGTCATGTATACGCCCAGCCCTCCAAAACCGCCCAGCCACTCAGAAATCACGGCTCCCACCACCGCGTAGGAGGCAGATATCCTGAGACTGGAAAAAAACTGGCCCATGGCTCCCGGCAGCTTGATATAGCGGAATATCTGGAACCGGCCTGCTCCCATGGCCTTTAACGGATTCACCGCATCCGGGTCCGCAGCCCGGAATCCGTTCAGCAGCCCCACTGTGATGGGGAAAAATGTGGTAATCACAATGAGTATGACCTTTGGCGTCATTTCATAGCCAAACCACAGCACCAAAAGAGGCGCTATGGCAACCGCCGGAACGGTCTGGGTCAGTACAATGATGGGATAAAACGCCTTGTATGCATTGTCAAACCGGTCCATCAGCACTGCCGCCCCAAAGCCAGTGGCAATTCCCAAAGCCAGTCCCAGCCCGGCCTCGGCCAGTGTAATCCTGGCATTCTCCATGAGAGCCGGGAACTCCTTCATAAATGCACCGGCTACCTGGACCGGCGAAGGCAGCATGAAGCCCTCCACCAGACCCAGGGACACAGAAAGCTGCCACAGGATGAGGATGGACAGGATGGCGGAAACAGACCACAGTTTACTGGTGATGTTTGGTAACTTTCTTTTCAATGGTAAGCACATCTCCTTCGGGGTGGTAAGAAACCTTGATATATGCAGCCACAGAGGGGGCGCCCGCCCTGATTGCAATATGCTGGCACTCTTTTACAATATCCATCAGCTGGTCATAGTCCCCTTCTATGGTTGTCTCAAAGGGACCTACATAATAGTTTAACCCCGTGCTCCTGATGTAATCGATGACCTGGTCCACGATGCGGATTAATTCCTCATCATCAGCTGCCTTTGGAAGTGACTGGATTGCTACGCTTGCGTTCATATTGTTTCTCCTTTTCTCTTCAAATCGTGTGGATCAAAAAATCCCGTCCGGATAGTACGGGCGGGATAAAACTCACAAAAACTTATATCTTCTGCAGGCTTCCTACGCTGGCATTATCCAGATCAGGTATCAGGGTTCAGAACCTATTCCATCTCAGCCGGATTCCACTCCAGCACCCCTTTTTATTGTTGGGATAAGTATACTACGGGCCATTTTAAAAGTCAATAGGTACTGTGTCTCTGTATATGTACATTTCAGATACTGCACATTTCAGATATCCTGAAATGCCCTGTAGCACGCCTGGGTGCCGGAACGGTCCAGAACCGCATATACAATGGTATCAAACTCGCCGGGAAAATACTGCCCCAGAAGCTCCTTCCACCAGCCGGCCACCTTAACCGGATCATTGCGGAACACGCCGCATCCGTAGGCGCCCAGTATCAGGTTCCGGCAGCCCCGAACGGCAAAGATGGCAAGGGCCAGCTTCATGCGGCGCTTCATGGCCAGCTCTGCTTCGGCCTCATCTTCCCCCTTCAGGATTACCTGTCCCATATTGACAGCCGGAAGCGTGAGCACGGACGCCTCCACGGGTTCCCTCATCAGTCGAAACCTTCCGTCCCGGAAAAACACCACATCCGGCGAAAATATGGCGTGATCTGTGTAAATCATGGTACCGCATGCCCGGTTCTCCCTGTAATACGTTTCGTGAGCCGTAAGTGTCTTGTAAAGGCAGCTGGATGCGGCCAGGCTTTCCTCCTGGGCCATGGCCCCGTTTATGAATCCGCCGCCCAGATTCTTGGCGCTGGCAAAATTAAGGACAGCACACTTGCGCCCTTCCTCTCCCGCCAGCTTAAGGATGGCGTCCACCGTGGAACAATTCCATGTGAAGCTCCTAAAACCAGCCGCCCTTTTGGAAGCCTTCCCGTATTGCTTCAGCAGTTCCTTCCCCTGTTCCGGGGTAAAAAGCACGCTGTTCTTCACTGAGGCCTGCTGGCGGGCGCTGATTTCCACCATGGTTCCCTCAACCTCATACCAGCCCTTTTCCATGATGTCCAATGTCTGTCTTGCAACTGCTTTTCTGTCCATATGTTAAAATTCCTCCCATTTCCTCCTGTAAAGTCGCGAGGGGCGGTGGCCTTCCCGTTCCGTAAAGGAATCCGTTTCCTCCACCAGAGAAGCAATCCTGCGCCGGAACGCAGGCTTCAAAAGGCATTTGTCCAGAATCACCTCATATACCTGCTGCAGCTGGGTCAGAGTGAATTCCTGAGGCATCAGATGCAGGGCCAATTCCGTATATTCCACCTTTCCGCGAAGCCGTTCCAGGGCATAGGATATGATTTTTGCGTGGTCAAATGCCAGCCCCCGGTTATCTGTTATCTTATATTCCACAGTCTCTGCCTGTCTGTTTTTCTCGGTTATCTTCTCGATCCCGGAACAGAGCACCGTATCATCCGTCCATAATTTGAGTTCATAGTGCTGTATATGCGCCACGGACTCCACCCGTCCGGTATCCTGGCTGCGTCTGTATTCCCTGTGTTCATCGGTCAGCCGGTAGGAAATATGGAACCATCTGGCGTTGTCGGCGTCATCACCGGCCTGTATCTTAAGCTGGCTGCTGTCCACCAATGCCATATAGGAGCAGCTCATAACCCAGGTCCTGGGATCCCTTCCCGGTTCGCTGAACGTGTACAGCTGTTCCATGTACACATGGTCCAGCCCGGCTTCCTCCCTCAGCTCCCTTCTGGCCGCCTGCTCCGTTGTCTCCTCCGGCCTCACAAAACCTCCCGGCAGGGCCCAGCATCCCAGATAGGGATGCCCTCCCCTCTGAATCAGGAGAACGCTTAAGTTCTTTTCCGGAAGCTTCCTGTAGTTGGATTCCTCCTGGTCCGTAACCGTGAAAATGGCCATATCCGCTGCCACTGACGGGCGGGCATAATGGCCGGGATTGTAAGTTTTCAGGAACTCCTCTTCCGTCAGACCGTTCCTGTCCCGCAGACACGGGCTGTATTCTCTCTTTTCCTCCATATCAGCCAATCCCCTCCTCCTTTTCAAGCAGCAGATCCCTGGCCTCTGTCAGGGCAAATCCCAGCAGGTTACTGCCCTTCCACTTCAGCGGACACTCTGCGTCCGGGTTGCTCTTTCCCATGCCGATTCCCCAGATGCGGTCCCTTGGACTGGCCTCCACCAGAATCCGTTTCCTGGTGGATTTTAAAAATTCCCACAGCTCCGGATTCTGGGAAAATTTAGCCATATTCCCTTTTCGCACCAGCTCATAGCAGGCAGCGTCCCAAACTTCCTTGTCAAAGTGCTTCACTGCCCTTCCATAAGCCTTCATGGCTTTGGGCTCCCTGGAAGCCATAATATTTTCCAGCATTTCCCTGTCACCGAACATCCTGGCCTTTTCCGCCATCATGAACTACTCCGCACAGGAATACATAGTGCCGTCCACCGTAAAGCTGCATTTCCACCACTGGCTCAGACATGCCTGCGTGATATGTCCGTCCGCCGACGGGGTGTGCCCCCAGAAAAATAAGAATTTAAAATTCCGGCCTGCAATGTATGCCTTTTTCAGTTCTTCCCATGTGTATACCATAGCGCCTTGCCTCCCTGTGTCATCCGGCATCTGCCAGTTATTATCCATTCGTTATGATGTATTAGTTATTATTTGCTAGTTATTATCTATTAGTTATTATTTATTTGTTATTATCTGTTTGATAATATCATAATACCCAGATTTTCCAGCTTTGTCAATCCATTTCATCACATATTTTTATGAACTCTATTTTTATGAAATACCATTCCCATATTGACATACCTAGATTTTCTATGTATTATAGTGGTAGGTAATATACATAGATTACCTATGTATTATAGTGGCAAATTATACACCTGGATTACCTATGTTTTATGTTCAAACAGCCGCATGCTCAAACAGCGGACATCAAAAAGCACAAGGAGGACTGGCCATGGATAAAAAATATATGGCAATGGGAACGTCCATGCTTCTGTTAAAGCTCCTGGAGCAGCAGGACATGTACGGATACCAGATAATCAGGGAACTGGAAAAGCGGAGCAATCACATATTTTCCCTGAAGGAGGGAACCCTCTATCCCCTGCTCCACTCTCTTGAACAGCAGGGGGCCGTTGCCTGCCAGCTCCGGCTCGCAGAGAGCGGGCGCCAGCGCAAGTACTACCTCATCACGGATCAGGGGAGGAAGCTGCTTCGGGATAAGCTGGATGAATGGGACGTGTTTCAGACAGCTGTCAACCAGGTGATAGGAGGTGCCCTCTTTGGATAGAAAACAGGATTGTGAAGCCGCCTTTCTGGAAGATGCGGCCCAACAGATTGCATATAAGCCCTTGCGTTTGTCCATTATCCGGGAATTACAGGGACACATTGAGGACAGAGCAGAGGAATATGAGGCAGAGGGCATGGGTCCGGACGAGGCCAGAAAAAAGGCGGTGCTGGCCATGGGCGACGGAGTGGTTGTGGGCACTGAACTCAATGCGGTCCACTGTGTCAGGCCAAACCGCCTGCTGGCGCTTTTCAGCGCCTTTCTGCTCCTTGGGGGGATACTCTCAGCCTCCTACATGTTCTGGAGCCCGGAACAGATGGCCAACGGCTATCTATACTACATACCGGGAACCGCCCTCCTTATTTTCATGACCTACAAAGGATATCCGGGTCTGGTATGGTATCAGAAGCCCCTTCTTGCCATGGCCGTGCTTCTCATGCTGTGTGAGGCGGGTTACTCTCTGCTGACACGTTTAAATTTCACCATGGTCCGGTTTGGCGGCATCACGCTTCACCTTCCGCTGTATATGATTCGGTATTATGCCGTCCTGCTGCTGGGGCTTGTTCTGGCTGTCGCCCTCTACCGCCTGCGGACAAATGCAGGAAAGGCCATGGCTGCCGCTGTCCTGATTCCGGGCGCTGTTGTCCTGCTGCACCTTTATCTGTATTTTGATTTTATATTGTCAGCCATGGCTGTTTTCCTGTTCTCCGTCACAGGGACATTACTGTTCATGATTCACCGCAATGTATTTTGCGGCGCAAAGAAAACCCTTTACGGCCTTGCCGTGGCAGGGAGCTTATGCGTCCTTGGCCTGTTCTCCCTTCTCCCGCCTCAGCAGACCTCCTTTCAGGCATTTGCATCTCCCGGAAATCACGCATCCTCTATGTGGGATGACACCTATAACGGCGTTCTGATACAGGACCTCCTGTCAAGGACACCGCTCATAGGCGGAATTTCACTGACACAGTCCCAGATGATGGATTACGGGACAGGGGAATGGTATTTCGGACAGGCTGAGGGGCTGAGTGAGTACCAGCTCCAGGAACGTGTAAAACAGGGAACCCTGAGAAGAAATCCGTACCTGCACTACGATGAGTCAACCGTAACCCTGTGGAATATCCTTCCCCAGCATTATCACAACAACTACCTGATTGCCGTGGTAATCCTGCTCTTCGGATGGCTTCCCGGCCTCCTTTTCCTGGCAGTCATCGGGGCATTTTACGCGGTTATCTTTTCATGTATTCTCAAGACCCGCGGCGCCCTGGCTGGCAGCGTATCCTTTTACTGCGGCCTCTGCCTCCTGTTCCAGAGCATTCTTTATGTACTGGGAAACCTGGGATATCAGTACGCCGCCTTCACCAACCTTCCGCTGGTGTCAGAGGGAAAGCTGAGCATCATGGCAAACATGCTCTTTCTGGGACTTATTTTTTCCGCGTACCGTTATGACCGCGTACTGGACCTGCCGGCCGCACCAGGATCGGGTCCCAATCTTGTATAGCAAAATAACTGCCAAAATTTTTCCGCGGCAGGGCTTTCATTTAATCAAATGTAAATGTCCTCCCCCTGCCTTCTCCGGATTCATTGTGGAATTTTAAATCTGTATTCTGTTTATAATGGGATTTTTTAGAAATATTCTTGAAATTCCAGGCTCTAACAAGCCTTATCTCCGAAAGATAATAGACATTATAGTTTATTGTGTCTATTATCTTTTTGTGTTAGGATACCCTCAATGGGACAGATCATGAAACCGTATGACTGTTCATCCAGAGGAACCCGCAACCATCCGTGTAAAGGAGGGACAGCATTATGAGATATGAGACATTTCCGCTTACATCCGCAGAAAAGCTTCACCTGTTAGCCGCAGAAGAATTTTCCAAACCACAGGCAGTGAACATCGGCGTCTGCCTGACCTTAAAGGCCAGTCTGGATTTCGGTCTTTTAAAAAAATGCATCCAAATGGAATATGAACGGTGTGACAGCCTTCACCTGCGCTTTACGAAACCAGATCATCAAAGCGAAGTCTGCCAGTATATCATTCCCCACGATGACAGGGATATATCCCTGGTGGATTTCACCGGAAAATCCAGGGATGAGATTGACGCTGCCATGTACGGGTGGACCGAAATTCCATTTCCCCGCTATGACTCTCCCATGAATGAGTTCATCATGGTTGCCCTGCCGGACGGATACCAGGGTATTTACCTGCGCATCGACCACATGCTCACAGACTCCTGCGGCGTCATATTCATGGTAAACGATATCATGGAGCTGTATTGCCACTACCTGTTCGGCACTCCCCTGCCCGGTTCCCTTATATCCTATAAAGACGCAGTGCTGCTGGATCTGAAAAAGGCCTCTGACCCTGTAAAAGCTGCCAGGGACCAGGCCTTCTGGAAGGAACAGGCAGCGCTGGGGGAGCCTGTTTTTACCTCCATCACTGGCCCCGGAAAGCTTGCAAAAAGCCGCCTGCGCCATAAAAACCCACAGCTCCGTGCGGCGGACCGTCAGATGGAGGATCTGTCTGTGGGCCAGTCCAGCTTTTTTCTGGAACCGGAACCCACCAGACGCCTTTTAGATTACTGTATAGTAAACAATACATCCATGACCAACCTGCTCCTCATGGGTCTGCGCACCTATCTCTCCAAGGTAAATAACAGGGAATCCGACATCAGCCTGCGCAACTATGTGTCCCGCCGTTCTTCCCGAACCAGCAGGCTGTCCGGCGGCACCAGGATTCACTGTTTTCCGTGCCGTACCGTCATTGAGCCGGACACCGAATTCCTGGACGGCGTCCTTATCATCCAAAACCTGCAAAATTCCATCTACCGTCACGTAAACTATGACTCCGGACAGGCCCTGAACGCCTATTATGAGGCCTATCACACGCCGCCAAAAACCACATATGAAAGCGTGGCCCTGACCTACCAACCCATTCCCATCCGGCTTCAGAACGACAATTTAAAAGGCGTTCCCTACCGGGCCCGGTGGTTCACCAACGGCACGGCCATCCAGGAGCTGTACCTTACAGTCATGCATAACTCCACTGATCTTGGACTGGAATTCTATTTCAAATATCAGACTGCCCAGGTATCCGACCATGATGTGGAGCTGTTATACTACTACCTGATGCGGATTCTGTTCATGGGAATTGAGAATCCGGAGATGACAGTGGGAGAGATTATGGATGCTGTATAGACAGGGCGGTTTCATCCCTGTCTATACCTCAAAATCCTCAGAGTGAAAATTGCTGTAAAACCTTCCCGAGACAGCCGTAAAACGCATCACGCAGTAATCCGGGTCCGTGACGCCTCCCGGATAGTACATGGTATCCCCTTCACGCCATATCATTTCCTTGCTTGCGCTGTCCTCCAGAATCTCCATGGTTCCCTTTAACATGGCTCCCCAGAAAAACCGCCTGTCGCAGAAATAAATACATGCCTTGGGATTTTCACGGTACTGGGCCGTATGCCTGGAGGAGGTATTGGTGGTAAAATAAAACACCTTTATCCCCTCCCGTTTCCGCGGCGCAAGCATGGCCTTGACAACGGGAAACCCTTCCTCGTCCGCGACTCCTATAAAGGCCACGGTCTGCTTGTCCGCCAGATTCCCTATGGTTGTTTCTGCATCCCTCATGAAAATGCCTCCTCTCATATTACCTTCCAGGTTTTATTCCTGGATTTTATCATGTTTCCTCCGGAAATGCGCCCTCTGCCGGTCCGCATTCCCTCAGCCACACTCTACCACGAAAGACATTTTCTGTAAATTACACACTTTTTTGTAACTATGGCCTGAGCCGGCTCCCCTTAATCCAACAATCCCTTTTTCCGCAGGAAATCTTCCCTGCCGTCCTCCATCATCATCTCTATTCCGATACCCTGCATGATGACCACTGCTTCCAGCATCTTAGTCCCCCTGGCGGTCAGCGAATATTCCACCTTCAGAGGATATCCCTCATAGGAAATCTTTGACACCATTCCGTAATCACAGAGCTCTCTCAACTGCTCAATGAGCATTTTCTGGCTGATTCCCTTTATCTCCCGTTTCAGGCCGGCCAGGGAATGGGGCCCCTTGCCCAACTGCCACAGGATGATGGGTTTCCATTTTCCCTTGGTGATGTCATGGGTCAATTCCAGAGGACATGTATACTCCGCTCTTGTCTTCATTCTTCTTTCCCTCCTTTTTCCCCGTTCCGGCTTTCTCCATACAGCCTGCCCCAGGCGCACAGGGCGTCCATCACAGGGCGTATGAATTTTCCCAGCTCCGTGACGGAATACTCCACCCTGGGAGGAACCTGAGGATACACGGTGCGCGATATGATACCTGCCGCCTCCAGCGCATCCAGCTCCCTCGCAAGGCTTTTGGTGGTAATTGGCGTCAGCCGCCGTTTATCTTGTTCCTGTCCGGCTTCCGTGTTAAGGTTAATCATACGATAAAATATATCACATGAAAGGATGTGGAATCAATGATAATTGACAGCCATCAACACGTTATGATACCAGCCAGCCTGCAGCTGGAACAAATGGACCAGGCAGGCGTCCAAAAGACAATCCTGTTTGCAACCGCCCCTCACCCGGAACAAGCCCCCGGCCTGGACGGCATCCGAAGGGAGATGGAAAGCCTCCATAAAATCCTGGCCGGTTCCCACGGTGTGAACGATACCTGCACGCGTCTCAGCGGCAATATCCATGCCCTGTCAGACCGCATTGCCCAGTATCCCCAGCGTTTCCTGGGCTTTGGTCCGGTACCCTTGGGCCTGACGGTCAGGGATACTTCCCTGTGGCTGGAACAAAACATACTGAAACATGGATTCAAGGGATTAGGGGAATTCACCCCCGGAAATGACCGGCAGATGGAACAGCTGGAGGCAGTATTTGAGGCAGCCGGCGATTACCCCCGGCTGCCCCTGTGGGTGCACACCTTTCACCCCGTCACCCGTTCCGGCCTGGACATCCTCATGGCACTGTGCCTCAGGCATCCTTGCGTGCCGGTAATTTTCGGACATCTGGGCGGTTCATACTGGATGGATGTCATCGCCTTCACAAGACAGCACCCCAATGCTTATCTGGACCTGTCCGCCGTGTTCTCCTCCATGGCCGCGAAAATTGCCGTCCATGAACTGCCTGAACGCTGTCTGTTCAGCTCTGACGCCCCCTATGGCAGCCCATGGCTCTCCAGGCAAATGGTGGAGCTGGTAAGCGAATGTACCGAGACCGCCGCTCTTGTCCTTGGAGGGAACATTGCGCGGCTGCTGGACCTGGACCTCTGACCCCCAGCAGCCCCAGACTTTGCTCCGTAACATAGCCTCCGGCCCCGCTCCATGTACTTAAACTCCTGCCTTGTCCTCCACCAGCGAAATCAATGGAAACATATCATTATAATGCTTCTGGATGAACATTCCGTTTCTCTGCCTGTACAGCCGGGCAGCCAGCCTGTCTGCAATGGGAAGGATCAGCCGCTCATGGGCGCAGAGCATGGGCGCCACCTGGCGGATGCTGCCTGTCACCTGGAAATTCAGACATCCGCAGGTGCAATTGCAGCGCTGTTTCACCGCACAGCTGCCGCATTCCGGTTTATCCTTCCGGCTCTCGGTGTACAGCCATTTCCTTCTGGCCTGGTCTATGCCCTCATACACCGTGCCAATGGCATAGCTTTCGTGGCCCGCGAACTGCATACAGGGATAAAGAACACCATCCGGGGCAACCGAAATCTGCTTTAAGCCCAGCTCGCAGCGCTCATGGCAGTATGCACCGCCCTTTATCCAGCTGGCTATCTTGACCTCGAAGGGGCTGAAATAGAATTTCTCCTCCTTACAGGTCATCTCATAGTAAAATTCAGCAAGCTCCCTGTACTGGGATTTCAGTTCGCTGACAGAGCCTTTGTCCCATGCCCCCGCATAGTTCAGGCTGCATATAAAATAACGGAATCCCTTATTCCACAATTCCTTTATTCCCCTGGCATACTCCCCAACTGTCTCCGGACAAACCGTCATCATAACAGGAGCGTAAGGGTGGACGTCCAGCAGCTCCCCTGTCACGGACTCCAGTTGGTCATAGCTGCCCCTTCCGTCCTTATATCTGCGGAAAAAGTCGTGGGCTTTTTTCGTTCCGTCATGGGACAGCGCAACCAATATCCGGTTTTCCCTGGAATAGTCCAGGAATTCACGGTCCAGCAGGGTCCCGTTTGTGGTTATCTTAAAATGGAATCTGGTATTCAGCGCCTGTTCCATGTTCCGGCAGGCGGCCACTGTGCGGTAAATCACGTCCCTGCACAGCAGGGGCTCCCCGCCGAAGAATATGATGCCGCAGGAGGACTGACCTTTCCCGGCTGCCAGGAGAGCCGCCTTCCGGGCAGTTTCCGCCGTCATATAGTCCTTTTGGTGGCACTCATAGCAGTATCCGCAGGCCAGATTGCAGGCATTGGTCAGATGAAGGGTCACATGCATCAGATTACCCCCTGTCCCTTGAGCCAATCCAGGAAATCACGCACCTGGGCGCGCAGCTCCTCCTCTGACTTTGCCCTTGCCTCCGCCTCCTGTTCCAGCTTCGCTCCATCCCAGTCAAAGGTCTCCCCCTGTTCCTCCGCCCTTGCCATGGCATCAAAGGCTCCTTCCATATCCACATCATTACAGGGGTCATAAAAAATTCCCAGGGACAGGTCCGGTCCATAGGAAACCAGCTCCTCCCTCAACTGTTTTGCTGTCCCCTTCACATCATAGAGCGTAAAGGTGGCCGCAGCCTTCTCGTTCTCCTTTCTCCATTCATACACATCGTCCTGGGAAACGAACTCAAATGCTATCTGATGATCCGCATCCGCTCCGTCCAGACGCAAATCACCCTTCCTGACGGACCGCTTTTTGGCAGACTGTCCGTCAAACAGACGGCTCTCCGGTATTTTTACGTCTTCGAGCACAGGCGGGGAATCACGGTCAAACCCAATCCCTCCGTAGCTTTCGGCCTCGGATTTTATGATTTCATATGCCTCCTCCTCTGACAGGAAAAAAGGGGCGGTCACCGCTACACAACCATAGGCGCCTGTCCCTTCCCCATGAATAAACACAGGAGCCACCTGCCCGTTTCCTTTTGTACTTCCGTCTGTATTTCCTTCTATACTTCCTTCGGTTCTTTCTTCTGCCCCGGCCGTTATATTGCCGTGGGCATCCCCCGTCCCGCCCTGAGTCCGGCCTGCTCCTTCCGGCTCTGTATCTCCCTTGGCCGCGCACGCGCACAGGGCCAGGGACATTCCCAGCGCCGTCAGCACCACGCCATTTTTAGACCATCTGTCCGGCACCCTTTTTTAGCAGTTCCGGACAGGACTGTATATCAGCCCCGGTGGGATATCCGGGTTTCTTATAGCAGACAACCGGTTTTACTTTCATTTTGCCAAAATCTCCTTTCCTCCCCACTCCACCGCAGTGAAGCCCTTCCTCTCAAATGCACGTAACTCCGGTTCCTCCACCTGGACAGGCTGCTCCAGCGGTGTATATACCATGAATACCCGGAGGATGCTGTCCGGTTTTGGTGAAATATGAAGTCTGGCCGTCTCCTCATAGGCTTCCTTCTGGAATGTAACCAGGTTATAGGGATTGTCCTTCATTCTGGGCAGCCAGTATTGGATGAATTCCTCATACTCCTTTTGCTTCAGCCCCAAAAACTCCAGCTTCTCCCTGAGAAATGACTCTGTTTCCCCTCCCGGAACCACGAACCCCTCAGTCATGTCATACTCTGTGCGGTCCTCTCCTTCCCAGAACAGATAAGGGTACTCCTGCCCGTCGCTCTGATTCACCAGCCTGCCGTCCGGCCAGGCTGTCACCCTCCATCCGTCCCCGTAGGCCGGAACCGTATCCATCAGCCTCCCATCGTAGTCCAGCCTGACGCTGACCTCCTGCTCCTGCTGCGGATAGAGATAAATCACCGGTTTCTCTGCCAGCGTCAGATCGGGCCGGTTGTCCGCGCAGTAAGACAATGCCGCCGCACATACGATAACCGCCGCCACACGCCATCTCATTTTCATAATGGTCTCCTCCTCACTTCACACGCTCTGATAATTCTATGGTAGCACACATGCAGCCTTTGTTCTTTTCGTCTTTCTTAATTTCATTTAAAGCTTTTCTGTCGCATGGTGTAAGAGGAATCCTTCCGGCCGGAGGCCGCAGAAATCAACCCGTCATACACAAAAAGGATTCCCGGCCCCAGAGCCCGGAATCCCTTTCATATCCTCATTGGAGAAAACTGTTATCTATGCGTCCTGCTTCTTGTCCCGCTTCCTCACGGTGGGATAATGCTCCACAATATCATGATACCGGAAGCATCCCTCCCCGTGGTCATCAATCACGCCGCAGGCCTGGAGATGGGAGTAAACCGTTACCGGACCCAGATACTTAAATCCGCGTTTCCTTAACTCCTGGCTGACCTGCTGGGACAGGGCGTTGCAGGCCGGAATCTTTCCCTTTTGATGGCCTGCGTAGAGAATGGTCTTGCCCCCGGAAAAGCTCCATATGTACGAACTGAATGAGCCGTATTCCTCCCTGACCTTCTGAAAGCATCTGGCATTATGGATGACAGCCTCTATCTTTCTGCGGGATTTAATCATCCCCTCCCGGGACAGAATCCGCTCAATATCAGCCTCTGTATACGCCGCAATCCGGTCGTAGTCAAAGCCGTCAAAACACTGGCGGAAGATTTCCCGCTTCTGTATCATCATGTTCCAGTTCAGCCCGCACTGCATGACTTCCATCATAAGAAACTCAAACTGCTTGTAGTCATCATGCAGAGGGACGCCCCATTCTTCATCATGGTATTTCTTCATCTTTTCATTGCACAGACACCATGTACACCCGTCCATTTATCCCGGTCCTCCTGCCCTTTGCCCCCTTTTCCTATTTTCCAAAGGCCTCATCCGCAGCCTTCCATGCCCCTGCTATGCGGTCACACCACGCGTCAAACTGAGGATCCGGGGTCTGGCTCTCGGGATGGTCCATCATATAGCGGACCGAGCTTCTAATCCCCTCTGCCATGGACACCCTGCACACAAAATCAGACACCGCCCTCTTGATTTTCATATTGTCAAACAGGACCGTACACGCCTTGTCCCCCAGAAGCTGGCCCGCAAAATCGTATTCCTTACCATGCTCCGCCAGAAAATCAGAGGCCACATGAAGGGCGTTGAGGGGCCTGTCCAATGCCTCTGCCAGGGTTTCATAAATCTGGTTCCATGTCATGGACTCATCGCTGGTGATATGGTAGGCATTGCCTATGGCATGGGGATTGCCCATAAGTCCCACATACCCCCTGGCAAAATCAGCGGAGTGGGTCAGGGTCCACAGGGAGGTGCCGTCCCCCGGTATGATGATGGGCTTTCCCTCCAGTATCCGCTTTAATATCTGCCAGTTGCCCTTATCACCATGGATGGCCACCGGCGGCTTTTTACCATCGTATGTGTGGCTGGGGCGCACAATCGTAACAGGGAATCCCCTCCTGCGGTACGCTGCCGTCAGCACCTCCTCCGCGTCAATCTTTTTGCGGGAATATTCCCAATAGGGATTGATTAAAGGCGTGCTCTCCGTTATGGGACAGCCTGCCATGGGTTTCTGGTAGGCGGACGCGCTGCTGATGAAAATATACTGCCCGGTCCTTCCCTGGAAAAGCCGTATGTCACGCTCCACATCCTCCGCCCCATACGCGATGAACTGGGCCACCACGTCAAATGTCCTGCCCTCCATGATGCGGGCCACCCCTTCCTCGTCGTGAATATCCGCTACAATGGATTCCATTCCCTCCGGCACTGGTTTGGAGCCCCTGTTGAGAAGGGTAACCTCCCAGCCTCTCTCCCTGGCCAGCGCTGTCACGGCCGTGCTGATGGTTCCTGTTCCCCCTATAAATAATGCTTTCATTATGATACCTCCCTGCATCCGTGCTATGTCATGCCTTAACGGCCCACCGCATTTTCGTGGAATGAGCGCGGCTGTTCATCCTGCACTCCTCTGCCGTAGGGCGGATCACATCCGTGGCAACCTGGCTGTAAAGCCCCGCCCTGTACATTTCCTTAAATGATTTCTTCACGATCCTGTCCTCTCCGGAATGGAAGGTCAGGATAGCCGCCCGTCCTCCCGGCTTTAATACGCCCGGAAGCTTGTCCAGGAATTCATACAGCACCTCAAACTCGCTGTTCACATCAATACGCAGGGCCTGAAATGTCCTCTGGCAGGACTTCTTCACTGCCTCCTTCCGTTCCTCCTCCGGTATAAACGCCAGGGCCCTGTCTATCATCTCATATAGCCTGGTGGTGGTGGCAACCTCCCTTCCCCGCTTGATTTCACCCATAACCGCGCGGGCAATCTCCTCCGCATAGGGTTCGTCGGAGTTCTCTATGAGCATGCCGGTCAGTTCCTCCTGGGTCAGGCCTTTGAGCCGCTCAGATGCAGGCTCCCCCTTAAGCGGGTCCAGACGCAGGTCCAGGGGGCCCTCTTTCTTAAAGGAAAAACCTCTGGACGGATTATCAATCTGCATGGACGACACACCCAGATCCGCCAGCACAAAATCCAGAGGTCCCGATTCCCGGGCTATCTGGTCTATATTGGCAAAGTTCAGCTTCCGGATGGTAAGTATCTCCGGCCCGTAGCCCATTTGTTCAAGCCGCTTTCTGGTCTTTTCCATCTCGATGGAATCCACATCCAGGGCGTAGATATGCCCCTTTGACTCCAGGCGCTCCAGCATCCTGCTGGTATGGCCCCCGTATCCCAGAGTGGCGTCCAGGCCGGTCTGGCCCGGCTGTATCTGCAAAAAATCCAGTATCTCATTTACCATGATGGGGATATGCATACCCATGGGGGTACTTCCCTTCTGGATGACCTTTGCCACGGTTTCCGGGTACTTTTCCGGCTGGAGCTCCTTGTATTTTTCCTCATAACGTTTGGGATGGGTTCCCCTGTACCGCACACGGCGCTGGTGCTTTTGTCCTTCCTGTTCCATGACTTACTCTCCTCTGCTTCTGCGATATTCTCTTTCTAGCTCCTCCCAGTACCTGGTATCCTCCTCTGTGACAGGGCGGAGGACACGGCAGGGATTCCCGGCCGCAATGACGCCGGACGGAATGTCCTTCGTAACCACGGACCCCGAACCAATGACCACATTGTCCCCAATGGTGACGCCGGGATTGATGACAGTATTTCCTCCCACCCACACATCATTCCCAATCACTACCTTCTTTCCGTATTCCAGCTGCCTGCGGCGCACCCCGGCGTCGATGGGATGGCCCGCGGTGTAGATGCACACCCTGGGGGCGAGGAACACATTATCCCCGATGGTCACATCGCATACATCCAAAATAATGCAGTCAAAATTAGCGTAGAAATTTTCACCCACAGAAATATGGCAGCCGTAGTCACAGCGAAAGGGCGGTTCCACCCATAAATGCTCCCCTGTCCTGGCAAACAGCTCCTTAAAAAGCTGCACCCTGTACTCCGCCTGTTCTTCCGTGGTCCCGTTAATCAGCCGGACCAGACGCCTGGATCTGGCGCAGTCCGCCGCAAGCTCCTCATCCTGTGGAATATAAAGCTTTTCCGACAACATCCGTTCTTTTTCAGTCATCATGTATCCGTTCCTTCCTCTCCCGCTTATCCTTACCATTCTTTAACAAACCTTTATTCCGGTTGGTCCCGGTCAGGACCGTCCAGATACCGGTGCATGATTTCCAGCAGCCGGTTGATTTCCAGTGGCTTTGTCACATGCTCATCCATCCCGGCCTGTCTGGCCCGGTACACATCGTCGGCAAAGGCGTTGGCCGTAAGGGCGATAATGGGAATCCCCGCCCCGTCCGGTCGCTGTCCCGTCCTGCCCAGGCTGCGGATGGCGCTGGCTGCCGTGTAGCCGTCCATCACCGGCATCTGGATATCCATGAGGATGAGTGCATAGGTCCCGGGCGGGTCCGCCTTAAACCGTTCCACGGCCTCCTGTCCGTTGACAGCACACACGGCTGTGATTCCGAACATAGTCAAAAGCTCCACCACAGTTTCACGGTTCAGCTCATTGTCCTCCGCAAGCAGCACACACGTCCCCGGTGGAAACGGTGCCGGGTTCTCCGTGGCATTTCCGTCCCCAGGCCGTTCTCCGGCCTCCTCTTCCCCGGCCAGCTTCAGATATATGGTCACAATAAACCGGGTCCCTCTGTTCAGCTGGCTTTCCACCCGGATGGTGCCGTTCATCATCTGTACCAGGTTCCTGGTTATAGCCAGTCCCAGTCCCGTTCCCTGGACCTGGCTGACCCTGGAATCCTCGGCCCGTTCAAAGGGCATGAACAGTTTTTCCAGGAATTCAGGCGCCATGCCGATTCCGTCGTCCTCCACCACAAACTCAAAGCATCCCACCCCGCTTTCGCTGGAAAGCTTCTCTTCCAGGGATACCGCGATATGCCCTTTGTCAGGGGTGTACTTCACCGCGTTGGATAAAAGGTTGATGAGAATCTGCTTGACCCGGACCGCGTCTCCGTATACGGCATGGTGTTCCACCTCTTTTACGTCAATGGATAATTCCTGCCCTCTGCTGTCCATATCCGGCTTGATGATAAGGGATACCTCCTCCACCAATTCGCCCAGGCAGAAAGCGTCCTCGCTGAGCCCCACATTGCCGGACTCTATTTTCGACATATCCAGGACCTTGTTGAGCAAATCCAGAAGGTGGCTGCCTGAAAGGCTGATTTTAGCCAGACAGTCCTCTGTCTTATCACTGTTGTGAAGATTGTTCTGAGCTATGGCAGTCATACCCATGATGGCGTTCATGGGCGTGCGGATGTCGTGGCTCATCCTGGAGAGGAAATCCGACTTGGCCTGGTTGGCGCGGTTCAGGGAATCATATGCCTCCTCCAGGGCGTGCTTGGCCTTCTTCTCCTCGTCGTAATACTCCAGTTCCCTCTGTTTCTCGGCGCTGATGTTGCGCAGGGCTATAATGGCTGTCCTGGGCCTGCCCTCCGCGGCCCCAACCATGTGGACCTCCAGGCGCAGCCACAGCGGAGACTGGCAGTGCCTGAACTCCACTTCAATGTGTTCGTTTCCTGCGGCCAGCTCCCTCATGAGCCAGTCACGGTCGCAGATGGACCTTACCCGGCTCCTGTCCTCCCGGTCCACATCCGACAGGATATAGCCGCAGAGCTCTGAGGAATAGGATCCGCTTCTGGGCAGCACCGCCCCTCTGCGGGCTTCCGGCAGTCTTACCGCATAGTAGCTGTCCTCCGGCAGGTTCACATGGAAAATGCTCACATACACGCCATTGATGGCCTGGAGCGCTGACTGGCTCATATACAGGCGCTCGCTGTTCTCGGACAGCTTTGATTTCATGGAATGGATGTTGTGGAGCGCCCCCACCACCCTGCTGGGCTTCCCATCCTCCATCATCAGCCTGCTGTTGACTCTGTGCCAGATATAGATGCCGGGTATTCCGCCGGGAACGGACAGACGTACCTCAAAGACCTCAGAGCGGCCGTTGCATATATTGTCAATGACCGTGGGCACATCGTCCGGATGCACCACCTGCCGTTCCATCAGAGTCCTGGAGTAATCTCCCACCTCGTTGCGGATCACACCCTGTCCGGTCCTGGGCTCATAGCTGATGAACACATCCTCATCCATACGGTATTCAAACATGACGGCTGAGCTGGCCTCCATGGAAATCCGGTACATCTCCTGCTCCCTCTCCAGCTGTTCCTGGAGAATCTTGCGCTGGGTGATATCCACAACCGTGCACTGCAAAATATCCTCACCCTGGGGCGTTACCCCCACAATCATGCTGGTACCCTCCATCCAGTGGATGCTTCCGTCCTTCCACCTGACCCTGTATTCCTGGTCCTGCCGGTCGCCAATGGTTTGCAGCCTGCGGTACACCTCCTGCAATATAAGCCGGTCCTCCTCCAGCACGGCCCCCATAACGCCGTCGTGCCAGTCTTTAAAGCCCTCCTCCATATCCCTGTAGCCCATCAGCGACAATACGGCCTTATTGATGGACACAAGGCGGAATCTGCCCTCTGTGTCCCTGACAAAACGGATGATGCCGCAGGGAACCGTATCATAAATACTGGTCAGAAGCTGGGTCTGCTCTCTCAGGCACTGGGCGTCTTCCTCCGATTTGGTCACATCCAGATACAGGCTGTTGACCATCCAGTTTCCGTCTGCGTCCTGGGCCTTTTTACCGCTGTCAATGATCCATTTCAAGCTCCCGTCCTTACAGCGCACCCTGTAACGGGTGGAATATGTCAGGTTCCCGTCCCTGAACGCCTCGGCACAGTCCGCCAGAGCGCCCGGAAGGTCGGGCGGATATACATTGCCCACCGCTGTCCCCCCGGTAACCTCTATGAATTCCTCCACGGTATAGCCGAACAGGGCCGCCGCCTCCCGGCTGACAAAGGCGAAGGAGTAGGTGTCATTGTCATTGCTTATCTTCAGCCCGCCCGCAATGGAGGACATGATTACCTCCAGCTGGCGGTTCTGCTGTTTGGTCTCCTCCTCCAGGGCGTTTAGGCGCTCCTGGACATACTCATAGGACTGCCTGCCGATTTTCTCCGGAAAGCTCTCCCCGTCCATCATCTCCTGATAGGGGTTGGAACAATGGATGTGGGAGCATGTAAGACCTTTCTCCGTATCCTGAAACACGAACGTCACCCGCTGGTGTACCTTCAGGTACATCTGGGTGCTGGGATCCGTGGTTATCCACATCCTTCCCATGACAACGTACAGGTCCTCCATGGGACAGACCACCTGGTACTCCTCATCCCAGATATTACAGTCGGGTATGGTCTCCCGGAATTTCCGGAAATGGTCCGCGCAGGCCTGTCTGCCTGACAAATATTCCTGTTCCCCAGCTCCCATCCAGGAAAACTGTTCTGAAAAGCAGGAGGTGATTCCCTCTATATCATGCTCGCAATAGTGCATGTGCATCATGCGGCTGGCCAGTTTTTTCACATCCTCCAATCGCTGCTGCAGCTCTGTGTCTGATTTTATTTTCACGCCCATTCAACCTGCTTTCCTCTGGATTATCTGTCATCAACCTGGAGCCTCAGCACATCCGGACGGGAGTAATGGCCCCAGACTTCCTCACGGTATCTTTCCTTATTTTACCATGCTGTCCGTCTCTCCACAATGGCTGGATGCACCTTTCTCTCAAAAACAATTTCTTTCACTGGCTCTGCAAAAAACGTTTATAGGTCAGGTCAATCAAAAAGGCTCCCAAAGGCGCGGTAATCAATATGGCCAGCACTGCCACCGTCAGAACGATATCCCCGCAGGCCAGCCCCATGGCCAGAGGCATTCCGCCTATGGCTGCCTGCACCGTTGCCTTCGGCATATACCCTATCATGCAGAATACACGTTCCTTCCTGTTAAGCTTCGTCCCGGCCAGACAGCAGAACACGCCGGCCATCCTGAACACCAGCACGCCGAATATAAGTATGACTGCCCCCAGGCCTGCGGACAATGCATAACGGAGGTTTACGGTTGCCCCCACCAGGACAAAGAGCAGGATTTCGGCGCAGACCCACACCTTATTGAACTTGACGGAAAGCCGGCGGGCTGCCTCCTCCCGTTTCTTTTGAAGGGCGATTCCCATTCCCATGACTGAAATCAGGGCTGAAAAGGGTACGATATCCGAATACATGTCCTCCAGCGTCACCAGAATAAAGGCGACGCACAGCAGAATGATGACCTTTACCGTGTCCCGCATGTGGACTCTCTTAAAATATAGGGCCAGGGCCCAGCCGGCCGCCAGTCCTATGAGGCTTCCCGTCAGTATGGAGACAGGTATCCTGACAAAGCTCAAGGGCGAGACTGTCCCGCCCAGGGCCAGCCCTGCAAACGCCGTAAACATCACAATCACAAACACATCATCCACGGAAGCCCCCGCCAGAATCAATTGCGGAATTCCTTTATCCGTGCCGTATCCATCTTCAATGAGCTTCAGCATCTTGGGAACAATGACAGCCGGAGAAACCGCTCCCACCACAGCCCCCATGATGGCAGCGTCCAGAACCGTAATTCCCAATAATTTCGGCGCCAGAAGGACCATCCCCAATATCTCAAAGCAGGCCGGAAGAAAGCACATGAGCACAGCCGGCCGGCCCACCTTCTTCAGGTCATTTAGGTCCAGGGAAAGCCCTGCCCTCATCAATATAATGATAAGGGCAATCCGCCTCAGCTCCGATGATATATTCAGTATGGACACATCAATCAGATTGAAGGCATAGGGTCCCAGGAGAATCCCCGTAAAAATCATCCCCATCAGGCCGGGCAGGCGCAGGCTCCTGCACACCCAGCCCAAAAACATTCCCAGCATCAGCATAAAAGCAATACTAATCAGCATATTCTTTTCCTCCTAACAGACGCAAAAAAGCCGATAATTTCTGCGTCATCACATCATGCAGAAGTCATCAGCTTGATAAGCGGTTCTAGTCAGACCGGAGCGTGTTGGATCATTCATTCCTGCCATCTGCTCTAAGGGAGAACTTCATTCCCGGTATTTATTTTATAATGAAACATGGGGGATGTCAATGGCCTTCCAATATCCCGGTAGCGTCCCTGCCAATTTTTCCCCAATTTTTCATTTGATGCAAATTTGATGCATCTTTGATGCCTTTTTGATGCCTGGCTGATGTAATCTGGACAGTAGGGAAATTCCTACAAAAAGCAAACGAGGTGGAAACAATGAAATGTAAGAAAACCTGGCTATGTGCATGCCTGACCCTGCTTATTCTGGCCCTGTCCCCTGCTGCTGTCCGGGGCGAAGAACCGGAGGCAGAGCTTGGGGACAGAACTCTTTCCCCCTATTTCTTTGTACAGGGCGGCGGCCCCTCAGTGGACCGGTTCCCCTTAAAGGACACAAAGGTGTCCGCTACAATCAACGGCGTCATTGCCGAGACATATGTCACACAGACCTATACCAACGAAGGAACAAATCCCATCAATGCCAGTTACGTGTTCCCCGCGTCCATCAGGGTCGCGGTCCACGGGATGAAAATGGAAATCGGCGATGAGGTAATCACGGCAAAAATCAAAGAAAAGGAAGAGGCCAAGGCTGAATTTGAGGAGGCCGCAGGCGAGGGAAAAAGCGCCTCCCTGCTGGAACAGAAGCGGCCCAATATATTTACCATGGATGTGGCCAATGTGATGCCGGGAGATACGGTACGCATAGAACTGCACTACACCGAGCTGATTACGCCCAGGGATGGCCTTTACCAGTTTGTATTCCCCACCGTGGCCGGCCCCCGCTACGCCAGCCCTTCCAGTGAAGGAAACGGGGAGGATGAGTGGGTGGCCAGCCCCTTCCTGGAGGAAGGGACACCCCCGCAGGGAACATATGAGATCGCCGTCAGACTCTCCGCCGGCGTCCCCATTTCCAGCCTGACCAGCAGTTCCCACAACATCAGGGTGGAAAAAGAAAGCCCGTCCGAGGCCCGTGTGACCCTCTCTGATTCCGGGGATTTTGCCGGGGACCGCGACTTTATCCTGGATTACAGGCTCACCGGACAGGAGATAAACTGCGGCCTCACGCTGCACACCGGAGAAAAGGAAAATTTCTTTATGCTGATGGTGCAGCCGCCGGAGCGCGTCAGGGCGGAGAAGATACCTCCCCGTGAATACATATTTGTCCTGGACGTGTCGGGCTCCATGTTCGGATATCCCCTTGATACGGCAAAGGAGCTGATACGGAGCCTGGTTGGAAATCTCAGGGATTCGGACAAGTTTAACCTGGTGCTGTTCTCCGATACAGCTGTTTCCATGGCCCCCCAATCCGTACCAGCCACCGGGGAAAACATCCGGCAGGCCATTGACCTGATTGAACGCCAGGACGGAGGCGGAGGCACTGAGCTGGCTCCCGCCCTCCAATGCGCTGTTTCCCTGCCCGCAGATCCCCAGATGGCCAGAAGCATTGTCACTATCACAGACGGCTATATGTCCGACGAGGCGTCCATATTCAACATCATAAATAAGAATCTTACATCCGCAGACTTTTTCTCCTTTGGAATAGGCACCTCCGTCAACCGATACCTGATTGACGGGATCGCAAAGGCCGGATCCGGCGAAGCCTTTGTTGTGACAAAACCGGAACAGGCCGCCAAAACATCCCATGATTTCTGCACCTATATCCAGTCTCCTGTCATGACCGACATAAAGGTGGATTATAACGGATTTGATGTTTACGATGTGGAGCCGGACATCCTTCCCACCCTGTTTGCCCAAAGACCCCTTGTCCTGTTTGGAAAATGGAAAGGCCAGCCGTCGGGAACCATACGGATAACCGGAATAACCGGAAACCAGGATTACATGCAGGAAATACCGGTAAGCCAGGCAGCGGTCTCAAAGGACAATCAGGCCATCTCCTACCTGTGGGCCAGAACAAAGGTGGAGCGCCTGACGGATTACGGTACGGGTCAGGGTGCCGGGGATACAATCCGTCAGGCCCTGGCCAAAAAGGCAGTCACCTGGCTGGGACTGGACTACAGCATGATGACCCCCTATACCTCCTTCATTGCCGTGACTGAAACGGTCCGCAATCAGGAGGGGGATGCCGCTGATGTAAACCAGCCCCTTCCGCTGCCCAGGCATGTGTCAAACCTTGCCGTGGGAGCCGGATATACCATTGGCTCAGAGCCCGGCAGCCTTATGCTCCTTTGCGCCGCGGGACTTGTCATGACAGCCGGATGCGTCCGGCGGATCCGGGCCGGAAAAAAACAGGAGGAGGCCGGAATGATGGACATACAAAGCGTCAAAACCTCTGTCCGCCAAACCATCCCATTCTATCTCGCAGGGGCCTTCCTCCTGCTGGGAATGAAAGCTTACTACAGCCGGGCGGACTGCGCCGGCCTCTCATGGATACTGTCCCCCACGGCCCGGTGGGTCAGCGCCTTAAGCGGGATTTCCTTCATAAAGGACCCCCGGGCAGGTTATGTCAGCCATACCTACCGCTTTATCATAGCCCCGTCCTGCTCAGGCTTCCGGTTCCTGATGATCTCCGCCGCCGCCCTGATTTTCTCCTATATCCACCGGATGAGAGGCCGAAGGGAAAAAGCGGCCTGGATGACTATAAGCATCGTGGCTTCGTATCTGCTGACCATCTTTGTCAATGGATTCCGGATACTGTTTTCCATCTTTCTTCCTATATACCTGGGCATGGCCGGCACAGCCCATGGGGAATTGCCGGCCGCCGCGCCAAGGGGCTGGCTGACACCGGAACGGCTCCATACCATGATCGGGACGGCTGTCTATTTTTCCTCCCTGTTTGGTATCTGCCAGCTGGGAGAATATGTCTCCCAAAAATACACTGCCTCTCCCATAAAATCCCCCATGGGAGAGGCCAGTCCCGGGCTGGACGCTCCCTGGCAGGGACAGTCCGCGGATGGGCGGTCCCCTCATTCTGGTATTTCACCCTTGTCTTGGGTATACCGGTTTTAAACAGAGCATACAGAACCAGGCCAGGAGCATTTGCAGATTATGCCCTCCTGTTGACAGCCGTATGCCTTACCATCATAACCTTTCACGGTATCTGTACCCAAATCCGCAGACATGCAGGCCGGCGAAAATCAGGATGATACCGCAAAAGTCACACCTGAAATATCAAAATATGGAATGACATAGTTTCAAACCATATCATTTCGTGCTAAAATACCTCCATGCATCAAATGCAATGGAGGTATCTGTCATGACCCTGCAGCAACTGCGCTATATTGTAACCATCGTAAACTGCGGCTCTATTTCCGAGGCGGCCAAGGAGCTTTTCATAACCCAGCCCAGCCTTTCCAACGCGGTCAAGGAGCTGGAAAAGGAAATGGGCATATCCATCTTCAACCGGAGCTCCAAGGGCATTGCCCTGTCCTCCCAGGGAATGGAATTCCTGTCCTATGCCAGGCAGGTGCTGGAGCAGGCCGAGCTGCCGGAACAGCGTTACACCAACAAAAAAACCGGTGAAGCGTATCTGCTCCATATCCACCCAGCACTATGCCTTTGCCGTCAATGCCTTCGCCAACCTGGTATCCCGGCAGAACACGGACGAATATGAATTCACCCTGAGGGAGACCCGCACCTATGAGATTATCGACGATGTAAAGAATTACAGGAGCGAACTGGGCATCCTTTATGTCAACGATTTTAACCGGAAGGTGCTGGAAAAGCTGTTCAAGGAAAGCGGTCTTGTATTCCATCCCCTGTTCCGGGCCAGCCCCCATGTATTCATCAGCGTTTCCCATCCCCTGTCAGCCAGGAAACGGGTTACCATTGAGGATTTGGAGGATTACCCCTTCCTGGCCTTTGAGCAGGGAGAAAAAACTCATTTTACTTCTCAGAGGAAATACTCAGCACCATTCCCAGAAAAAAAAGGTAATCTACGTCAGCGACAGGGCCACCCTGTTCAATCTTCTCATCGGATTAAACGGATATACCATATGCAGCGGCATTTTAAACAGCAACCTGAACGGCAACTCCATTATGGCGGTTCCCCTGGAAACAGAGGAAAACATGCTCATCGGATGGATAGCGGACCCCAGGATCCATCTAAGCCAGTTTGCCAGGAAATATCTGGAGGAATTAAACCAGCTGATTGGCAGACAATCCTAGCGCAAAACAGGCTCTGGAGCGTGTTTTGCGCTAAGACGCCATCAGCCGGAATACGGATTCGTATATCCGGTTGGCAATATAAGGATTGTTCATGGTGTACAGGTGGATGCCGTCCACGCCGCCTGCCGCCAGGTCCACAATCTGGTCCACCGCGTAGGCGATGCCAGCGTCCCGCATGGCAATGGGGTTATCCCCGTACCGCTCCATCATGGAGATGAACTTTTTCGGCAGCTTGACACCGCACAGGGATACCATGCGCTGGATCTGCTTTTTGTTGACCACCGGCATGATTCCGGCCTCCACAGGAACATGGATTCCCACCAGATCCATCCGTTCCCTGAAGCGGTAAAAATACTCGTTGTCAAAGAAAAGCTGGGTGATGAGCTGGCTGATGCCGGCGTCCACCTTGTCCTTCAGGTGCTTCATATCCCTTACCAGGCCGCCTGACTCCTGGTGGCCTTCCGGGTAGCAGGCGCCTATGATGTTAAAATCCCCATGGAGCTTTATAAACTCCACCAAATCCGGCGCATACCGGAAATCCCCTGCCGGCTCCCTGTCCGGAATGCGGTCCCCCCGCAGGGCCAGTATATTCTCTATGTTCTGTTCCTTCAGCTGTTCCAGAATCAGCAGGACATCCTCCCTTGTCATATTCAGGCATGGGATATGGGCCACGCTCTCTATGCCGTATTTGTGCTTAATAGCAGACGCAATCTTAAGCGTTGTCTGGCTGTTCTCGCTGCCTCCCGCCCCATATGTAACGCTGATGAAATCGGGCGTGATTCCCTTAAGCTCATCTAGCGTATTGTAAATCGTGTCAACGGGATCTGTCCTCTTGGGAGGAAATACCTCCAGGGACAGTACGGTTTTATGGTTGAACAAGGATGATGTCTTCATATCTGTGGGTTCCCTTCTTTGAACTAAGTCTTGGTCATGATTTATGGTTTGTCATGATTCCTGATTGCAGTAATCATAGCACAAAACAAAAAGAAGGGATAATTTGTAAATTTTATGGGCAACTATAGTTTTAAACTATATCCCCATGTTCCCTGTCACCGTGTCTCCTTATTCCGGTCATAGGCCTGGATATACACAAAATTATCATTCTCCCGCTCCATTCTGTATTCCGGATCCAATATGGCGTCAATGAACTCCCTGCCTCCTGATTCCACTGCCACCACCTTCATCCCCAGCTCCCGCTCCACATCACGGACCGTCAGATCATCTAAAAATACCTGTTCACCCACGCGCAGCATATTGAAAGGAATCTGCAGTACCTCTCCCAAATCCTCACCCGCGTCCTGCCGTTCCTTTAACTGCCTTACCAGGTCCTGGCCCGTTATGAGGCCGGATACCGTAATGGTCTCCCCAAAGAAGTCATTTCTTATAAAGTACACATGAACCGTGAGATGGGGAAACGCAGCCATCAGCTGTTCTGCAAAACCGCAGATGGTGGAATACGTAAGCTTTCCCGTGGCAATGGTCAGCGTCCTTGAAACAGTCTTGGCCAGCCCTTCATACTCCCTTTGGCTGACCACGTCCTTCAGGGCCTGGTTGAATTCATTGATGAACATGCGCATCATGCCCACGCCGTTCTCCAGCTGGATATAGCCGTCGTAGCGTTCTTCCTCGGGAAAATCCCTGCCTGCCGTGATGTACCACTCATCGCTGGCATGAATGAAGTGAAGGCCGTATTGGTCAAAAAACTCCTGCTGGCGTCTTTCCACCATATCGATGACAGCACCTGCCTCCTCCCTGGTATATAGCTCGATGGGAAACAATCCATCCCTGAATTTTGTGATACCTGCCGGAACCACGGAAACACTTCTTAAGAACGGCAGATATTTAGATAAATCGTCAATGGTCCTCTCAAGCTCCGCCCCGTCGTTTACGTTCTTGCAGCAGACCACCTGGCCGTTCATTTCCACATGGCCGTCATAGAGCATCTGCATATACTTAAGCTTATCACCTGCAAAGCGGTTGTGGAGCATTTTACACCGAAGCTCCGGGTTTGTAGTCTGTACCGAGATGTTAATGGGGGCCAGCTGCATGCGGATGATTCTCTCTATGTCCCTCTCCTTCATATTGGTCAGGGTAATGTAATTTCCCTGCAGGAAAGAAAGCCTGGAATCGTCATCCTTAAAATACAGGGTCTCCCGCATCCCCGGCGGCATCTGGTCGATAAAGCAGAAAATACATTTGTTGCTGCAGGAGCGGTAATCGCTCATCAGGCCGTTTTCAAACTCCACCCCCAGGTCATCGTCATATTCCTTGTCGATTTCCAGCAGCCACTCTTCCCCGTCCGGTTTTCGTATGACCACCTCAATATACTCATCCTTAATCAGATACCGGTAGTCAAATACATCCTCAATGGATTCATTATTAATGGAAACCAGTATATCGCCTGGTTCTATTTCCATCTCCCCGGCAATAGAGCCAGGATACACCTCTTTTATCACATGTTCATTCTTTTTCGTTTTCAATCTATTTTCCTCAATATTATAGTTCTTTCCACAATTCCTGTTTTTATGCTTTTGCTTCCCTGTAGCATGCCCACACGCAGCCTCCGGTAAGCGCCGCCGCGAACAGCACCGCCGCCGCCATGGACAGCCAGCTGACGCTGCCGCCAAACGAAATTTCCCGTATGAGACGCGTCGTATGGGTCAGCGGCATAAGATTCACCACCCATTTAAGGGCCTGCGGTATGCCGTCCAGGGAAAAGAAGGTGCCGCACAGGAAGGACATGGGCGTTATCACAATATTCGTAAAATTATTCATGTCGTAGTGGCTCTCCATCATCATGGCCGCCAGAAAGCCCAGGGCGGAAAAAATCAGCGAATTCAGGATAACTGCTGCCAACAGTCACCCGTTCATGGCTAGCCTGGCCCCTGACACGATTCCCAACAATACAATGAACACGCCGGAATACATGCCCCGGAGGGCTCCCGCAAGGATGTGGCCCATAGCCAGCAGATGCATCCGGGTGGGCGAATACAGATAACACTCAAAGCTCTTTTCGTGGAGGCGCATGACGCTGATGCGGGTGGAAACCGAAGTGTAGCTGTTGCGCATGGTGGTCATGGCCAGGAGCCCCGGTATCAGGTAGTAGAGATAGGGTTTTCCGTCCATCTCCATCACCCTGCCCAGTCCCATCCCAAAGGTCACAAAATATAAAAGAGGCGATACCATCTGGGAAAATGTGACTCTCCAGAACCTCCGTTTCAGAAACAGCCATTCCCGCCACAAAATCGTGGTTATTTCCATCCTCCCACCCCCTTGCTGGTGTAGTGGAAAAATACATCCTCCAGCGTGGAGGGAAGCACGCTGCACAGCGCGTCAATCCCTCCGGCCCTGGCCTTGGCCGCGGGCAGGTCCTGAAAGAACTCAGCCTTCATCCTGTCCCCGTCTTCGTACTCCACCTTGAAGGGTCCGATTTCATCAATCAGTCCCTTCGGCGTGTCCTCCTTAAATATCCTTCCTCCGTCAATGAGCATCACATAATCGCAGAGATGCTGGGCCTCCTCGATATAATGGGTGGTCAGAAGAATGGTCTTTCCCTCCTTGTGCTGCATGCGCAGGAAATCCCATATATCACGGCGGGCATTGGGGTCAATGCCCACCGTTGGCTCGTCCAGAAATAAGTATCTGGGATTATGAATCAGGGACTTTGCAATCATCAGCTTTCGCTTCATGCCTCCTGACAGGTTCTGAGTCACCCGTTTCCGGACGCTGTCCAGTCCAAGGAAGGACAGGAGACGGTCCGCGGATGCAGTAATATCCGCCTTTCCCATCCGGTAAAGGCGGCCCGCAAACTCCATATTTTCTTCCACAGTCAATTCCTTGTCCAGGTTGACATGCTGGCTGGTTACGCCAATGGCCTGCTTTACAGCCACGGCATTCCGGTTCATGGCCTGTCCGTCAAAGGACACCGTGCCTATATCAGGCTGCAGAAGTCCGGTCATCATACGCATCAGCGTTGTCTTTCCCGCTCCATTGGGTCCCAGCAGGCCCAAAAACATCCCGTCGGGAATCTCCATGGAAATACCCTTCACCGCTTCCACATCGCCGAACTGTTTATGCAGGTCTTTACATAGAATCATTCCTGCCTCCCCTGCTTCTTGATGATGACCGTGGAAAGATAAGGTATATCATACTGCTTCAGTTCCTCAAAGTCAGTCACCAGACGCTCCTCCCCTGTGCCTATCTTGGTAATCAGCACAAACCGGTCCTCCAGGTGGTTCTCCTTAAGAGCCTTCAGCAGGGCCTGCTGGTCTGTGGACGGTTTCATCAGGACCACATTGTCATGTTCCCTGAGCACTTTTCCCAAATCCTCGCTGCTGTTTTTGCGCACAGGCGCAACCACCAGGTCCTCATTCCAGGCCACCAGAGGCATTTTCATGGAGTCCGCCACAGCGCAGAAGGATGTGATGCCGGGTACTACCTCCACCTCCACTCCGGCCGCCTCTATGTAGGGCAGGGTGTACATAAACGTGCTGTAAACCGCCGGGTCTCCCAGTGTAATGAAGGCGCCGGTGCGCTCCCCCCTTAAATGTTCTGCGATGCAGCCCGCGTTCTGCTTCCACATTTCCCGCAGCTGCGCGCCGTGATAATACATTGGATATACCAGATTTACGATTTTTGCCTCTGTGTTCTCCAAAAGTCCCTTTATGATATCAAAGGCAAAGCTGCCTGCCCCAGTCTCCTTTTCAGGACAAAAAATCACATCCGCCTCATTCAGGACGCGGTGTGCTTTTAAAGTCAGCAGTTCCGGGTCTCCCGGTCCCACGCCGATTCCGTACAGTTTTCCCATTTTTCCTTCCTCTTTCCGTTTTATGCCTGGCACTCCGTCCAGTCAGGCCGTATGGCATCTGACCGGACGGAACACTAAACATGGTATCATATATGGAGGTAAAGGGCAATTATTACCTTTGTTTTTCATTCCCTTCTTATATACAAATGCGCCAGAACCAGGGTAACGCCCAGGCACATCAGCTCTGATACAACAGGCGCCCACCAGATGCCTTCTCCTCCCATCACGGCAATACAGCCCGCCAATGCAGCCGCTATGACGACCATACCCCTGCCCAGGGAGATAATCAGCGACTCCTTTGGCCGCTCGATGGCTGTAAAATACCCCGCCCCTGTAATATTAAATCCCAGCACCAGAAAGGACAGGCTGAATATCCGGAACGCAGAACCGGAGTACTGTCTGAGCCCTTCCAGCTTTTCAGAGATGAAAATACCCACCAGCCAGTCAGCGCCTGCCATGGAAAAGAGAAAAGCCATTCCCGCCACGCCCACAGCCGCTGCCAGAGAGTACCTTAAAAGCCTGCTGCATACATCCTGTTCCTGTCTGCCGTAATGAAAGCTGATTAAGGGCTGGATCCCCTGTGCGATTCCCGCCATGGACATGACCACGATGGTATTCACATATGCGATGATGGTGTAGCTCACCACCCCCTGTTCACCGATATACCGGAGGATGGCATGGTTGAACATAAATACCGTGAAGCCCGCTGACAGCTCCGTAAGGCCGGAGGACAGTCCAATCTTCACCACCCGGAAAAACTGTCCCGAATCCCAAACCGGCCTGGCAAAGCGGATGGTGGCCTTTGGCCCCAGAAAATGGTGCAGATACAGGAATACGGGAACCATCTGCGACAGTCCCGTGGCTGCCCCGGCTCCCCCAATGCCCCAGCGAAACACCATGACAAACAGATAGTCCAGCACACAGTTTACCAGGGCGCCCGAAGCCACCGCCACAGCGGCAAACCGCGGAAATCTGTCTGTCTTTACCAATGTCTCAAAGGTGTATGATATGATAAACCACCATGTAAAGGGCAGCAGGGATAAGATGTAATGTTTTACATACTCCGCCGTACTCTGTGTGGCTCCCAGAAAGCTGACAATGGGGTCCAGACACAGCCAAACCATGACCATGATAAACAGGGATAGGGCCCCTGTCACCACCATATTCTGTGTGTTGGCCTGGTTGGCTTCCCGTTTCCTGCCCTGGCCCAGGAAAATAGCCACCACGGTGGATGTGCCCACGGCAAACAAAATAGAAACAAAAAACAGGAAGTTTACAAAGGGCGAGGCAATATTCACAGCCGACAGCGCCACCTCAGACACTCCTCTGGCCACAAACATCCCGTCCACCATGGTATACAGCGCAAAAATCCACTGTGCCACCACGGAAGGCCATACAAACCTCCAGAACTTTTTCTTCAGTGACATTCCCTCTAAATTCATGATACAACTCCTTTTATGATGACTTTGCCGCTCTTTCTGCTTACGGCGCTTCTTTCCTTACGCGCTTCTTGTTTACGCGTTTCTTGCTTTCGCGTTTCTTGCTTACCATCATAAACCTTGGTATAATACTAAGGTAAACAGTAAATATTGCCATATTTGGGAGAAGATTCATGTCAACATTTTATAAAATAGGGGAAATTGCGGCCCTTTATAACATAAGCACAGATATTCTGCGCTATTACGAGGAGCTGGGCATACTGGTCCCCCGGCGGGCATCCAACGGATACCGCATTTACCGCACCGAGGACCTGTGGTGCCTGAATGTTATCCGGGATTTGCGGGAACTGGGATTTTCCATGGAACAGATAAAGACTTATATTGAGAACCGGAGCATTGCTTCCTCCCTGGAACTGTTCCAGAAGGAGCTGGATGTGATTGACCGGCACATTGACAGGCTTAAATCCCTCAGGGACAATATCATCACCCGCAGGGAAACCATTTCCCAGGCAGGAAAGCTTCCTCTTGGGATCATCACATTAAAAGAAATGCCGCCCCGGCCCTGCCACCGGATCATGCAGAGCTACGAGACGGACGAAGAAATGGATATTCTCATAAAACAGCTGGTCTCCTTTGGACCGGACCGGCAGTATATCATAGGCAACAACCAGATGGGCTCCTTTATAAACCTGGCCGACGCCATGGACGGGCGGTGCCAGCAGTATGACGCGGTGTTCATCCTTCACCCGGACGGGGAGCACTGCATCGGGGAAGGCTCCTATCTGTCGGTCTGCTACAGCGGCAACTTCCGCCGGACAAGGACCTATGTCCCCCGGCTCCTTGCCTATGCCAGGGAACATTCCATGAATATCCGCGGACCCCTGCTGGAGCTTTTGTGGATAGACGTCCATACCACAAAGCATGTGGAGGAGCAGGTGACGGAGCTGCAGTTAAAGGTGGATTAAAGCGCCATCTTATCCCTTCCCAGCTCAGCCAGTTCCCGGTTCTTCCCGTTTAAAGTCCCAAACTCCTCCAGGCAGCAGATGACCTGTGCGCAGGACTCCAAAACAGCCGCCGCCCGGTTATAGGTCTCCTCCCTAACAGGTTCAAAGGGCGCTTCCGATATCACCTGGGCGGCCAGCGCCCTGGCAACGGGGTAATCGATATCATTCTCATGGAGGATGCCTGCCGCAAATGGGATTCCCATGCGCTGCAGCCTCCTGTAAACCGGAATCCCGCTTCCGTTTCCCCCTATGACAAACACCTGAGGCGTTCCCTTCACCGGTTCCATCTCCAGGCACCCAAACTCGGCATAATAGCTGCCTTTGGTGATTCCATACAGGCTGGTAATATAGGAGGAGGTGAAAATTTCTTCCGGAGTCCCGCACCGCTCGATGTACTCCCCGTTTACGCAGACAATATAATCCGATAATTTCTGGGCTAAATCCAGCTCATGAAGGGACATGAGCACCGCCACCTTTTTCCTGCGGACCAGGTCCTTTAAAATGGTCAGAAGCTCCAGCTTGTGCCGTATATCCAGGAAGGAGGTGGGTTCGTCCAGGACAATAACCCTGGGGTCCTGGCAGATGGCCCGGGCCAGAAGAACGCGCTGCTTCTGCCCGTCGCTAATCTCCGAAAAATCCCGTGAGGCAAGGTCCCATGCATGGACCAGCTCCATGGCCTCCCTGACCCTTCCTCTGTCCTCCGCCGTCAATATGCCCATCCTTCCGGTATAGGGATAACGGCCGGTGCCCACCACATCCTCACAGCTCATGAGCTCAGGGTGAATCCACTCTGTCATCAAAATGGACATCCTCTTTGCAATCTCCCTCTCCCCCATGCCCTTCATGGCCATTCCATCCAGATATACGGTTCCCTCTAACAGTCCCAGCTGCCGGATTACGCTTCGCAGAATGGTGGATTTGCCGGCCCCGTTGGGCCCGATCAGCGTCACTATCTCCCCCGGCCTCACATGAATCCCAATTTCCCTTATCAGAGGTGTCCCGCCGTATCCAACGGTCATATTTTCTGTCCGTATGTAATCTTCTGTCATATTATCCGCCTCTCCATTTTTCCGGCATTTCTCCCGCATTTCTCTCCCATTTCTTTTGCATTTCTACCGAACGTCACTGCATCCCCTTCCGGTTATGCACCATCATATAGATAACCACAGGCGCGCCGAATACAGCCGTCACAGAGCTGATACTGAGCTCCGTGGGCGCGAAGACCGTCCTGGCGGCCAAATCACAGAACAGGCAGAACACCGCGCCGCCAAGGAAGCAGCCCGGAATCATGAGTATGGGCTTTGCCGTCTTAAACAGACGTTTCACCAGGTGGGGAACCGCGATTCCCACAAAGGATATGGGGCCCGCAAACGCAGTCACACAGGCGGAAAGGACACTGGACAGCAGAATCAGCGCCATCCGAAACCGCAGTATGTTCACGCCCATGTTCTGGGCGTATACCTCCCCCATCTGGTAAGCGCCTATGGGCTTTGCCATGAGAAAGACAAGAACCAGGGCCAGGAAAACCACTGCCGCCATGACCCTTACATTCTCCCAGGAGGTACCTGAAAAGCTGCCCATGGACCAGTTGTGGAGATTGACAATGTTGGCATCGTCCGCAAATGTCACCACAAAATCAGTGATGGCTGAACAGATATAGCCGATCATCACACCGCAGATAACAAGCATGGACATCTTCTTCACCTTACCGGAAATCATCAGCACAAATCCCATGGAAATCATGGAACCCGCAAAAGCAGCCAGAATCATCCCGGCGGATCCGATGGACATCCCCCTTCCCAGCAGGACAATCATCACAAGGGAGACCACCAGCTTTGCGCCGGATGAAATCCCCAGCACAAAAGGACCCGCTATGGGGTTTGCAAAAAATGTCTGGAGCAGAAAACCCGATACGGACAGCGCGCCGCCCAGTATCACAGCCGAAAGAATCCGGGGAAGGCGTATATCCCATACAATGCGGTATGAGGCGGCCTCCCCTGTTCTCCTGAACAGAATTTCACTGATTTCCTCCACAGACAGGCGCACGCTGCCGGAATGGATGTTCCAGATAAATAAAAAGCACATCATGGCCGCCAGAAGGGCAAATGAAATGCTGTATTTTACATAGGTACCTTTTGTCATTCAGACTACTCCTTATTTAACGCAGCCGGTGCATATACCTGAGACCCTCCGGCTCCTCCTCTGTCAGTATCCGGTGGATATCCAAAATCATATCCCCCAGGCCCATGGTCTCCTGAAACAGGCTTTTCTCCGTGCACCACACATTTCCCTCTTTCACTGCCTTAAAATCAGCCAGAAGGCTGCTCTTGTCCAAAAGCTGGCTCAGATTGCCCAGCTCTCCGTCAATGGTGCTGTTGTATATCATATAATCCGCATTCCTGGCCGCGGCATAGAAGCTTTCCATCTGCATATTCATGGTGGACAGAGCATTTTCATGTTCCGTAAGCCCCTGAGGCACATAGGTTCCTCCTGCCAGGTCTATCATTTTCGCCACATAATCCCCCGGCTTCCTGACATTGACATAGCCGTTGGAGGTGATATAGAAAAATGACACTGTTTTCCTGGTATTCTCCTGATTCATCACGGGTTCCAGCCCCTTCACCTGCCCGGCAAAACAGCGCTCCCCCTGTTCCTCCCTGCCCAACAGCACCGCATATAATTTCAGCCACTCCATCCTTCCCAGGGGATGGCTCTCATAGCTGGAGCGCTCCACCAGAACCGGTATTCCCAGCTTCTCCAGCTGTTCCTTTACTTCCGGGGAATGATAAATCATAGTGGATTCAATGGCCAGGTCGCAGGACCCGGACAAAATCCGCTCATAGTCCGGCGCGTTGTATTTGCCCGCGTAGAGCATTCTGCCGTCCTCCAGGGCCGACCTTGCCTCCTCTATGTACCAGCCGGAAGCATCTGTTCCGGACAGTGTAATCCGGTCCATTCCATCCAGGCTGCAAAACAGATCCATGGCTGAGGTTGCCGCCAGATAAATGTGCTCCAGCGGCTGTTTTAAAACCACCACGCCGCCCGGAAGGCCGGAAGGCTCTGTTTTTCCTTCCGGTACTACCAGATAACGGCCGCTGTCTCTGATCGTTATCATCGCGTAACCGCCGTCGTAAAAGTCCACGGAAAACTGGTCCGCATAGAGAAGCTCCATGCTTCCGGTTTTCTTTATGCCGCTCCAGCTTTCCGCGGCAGGGTCCGCAGCGGAATCCAGGGACCGGCTATTGGCAAAATCCGGTTCTGCCACGGTCCGGTCCGCCGCCCTGCAGCCTGTACAAACTGCAGCCGTCAGGATTCCGGCGGCGGCAGCTACCATTAATTTCTTTATTCGTCTCATCATTCAGCCTTTTTAATTGTCGTTGAATCAAATACCAGGGTATATTCCACCTCATGAGGTTCGCTCATGGCAATGGTATCCGCTATGACCGGCATCTTCCGGTCAAATACATGGACCGGAATCTCAAACGAAGAATTACCCTCCGTATTTATCAGGTCGAACCTCTCTCCGTCAACCTTCATATAATCATAGTTGGAACTGCTCCATATAACAACCGCAAATGCCTTGCCGCCCTCAACCCGGAGTGCCGCCGGTGTCTCCACAGACGCCCGGCCGGAACCGCCCTCCAGCCTGACTGACACCGTAAACAAACCATCTTCCAGCTTAAGGCTCTTTGCCGCAGCCGCCTTGCCGTCGGCAAAAGCCTCCGCCGGAAGGGAATCGGAGTGGAACACCAGCACACGGTCATACCATTTTTCTTTTTTCTTGCTGAAGGCGCTGCAGTCAATTTCCTTGTCCAGCGCTTCCACCGGTACCCTAAAGGTGTGCTTTCCATCTGCATTTTCCACAAATGGAATAAAATCCGCCTCAGAAGCCCGCTCCGCCTCAGCCCCGGTTCCCATATACAGTTTCAGGTAACCTGTCCCGCTCATGGTCATAACCGCACTCATGGCGCCATCCTGCACCGTAAGCTCACACTCCGTAATCCGGAACATGCTGGAGCTGGAGTCCACCCGGATCTTATAGATACCGTCCTTCATCTTTACGGGGGAGGGTGCGGCGGCGCTGGTGTTGGCGGCAGTGCTGGTGTCGGCAGTTATGGCACTGGTTTCAGCGGCAGCACTGGTGCCAGCTACAGCTCTGGTGTCGGCGGCA
>JAJQEA010000128.1 GCA_021201905.1 Clostridia bacterium | reverse complement strand
CTCCAAAGGCGCCTGTAGCCACTCCGGCCGCCAGGCTCAGCACCGTGCCGGTCATGAGGACCAGAAATACATGCTCTCCGGCCAGGGTGCCTGCCAGCACCACCATATAGGGCATTACCCGCAGCAGGCTGTAGTCAAGGCTGCCCTGTATCCGGAAGGAGGCGTCCTTTCCCAGGACCAGGAACAAAAGGACCGTGACAATGGCCGCCGGCAGCACGATGAGGAAATTCTCCCTGAACTTGTCCTTCATCTCGCATCCCTGTGTCTTTACCGCCGCTATGATGGTGTCGGATATCATGGACAGGTTGTCTCCGAACATGGCCCCGCCCACCACGGCGCCTGCGCAGACCGCTATGGAAAAACCGGTTTTCTGGCTGATTCCCGCCGCAATGGGAGCCAGGGCTGTGATGGTGCCCACCGAGGTTCCCATGGATATGGATATAAAGCACCCGATGAGAAACAGTCCCGCCACCGCCACGTTGGAGGGCAGGATGGAAAGCCCCAGATTGACTGTAGAGTCCACGCCGCCGGCCGCCTTCACAGCGCCTGTAAAGGCGCCTGCCGCCAGGAATATAAGGCACATGGTGATGATATTTTCATCCCCCACGCCCTGTGCGGCCAGCTTTATCTTTTCCGCAAAGCCCAGCTCCCGGTTCTGCACAAAGGCCACAAGAAGCGCAATCAAAAAGGCCACAATGGCCGGCATACTGTAAAAGTCTCCGGTGATGAACCCGGATCCCAGGAAAATCAACAGAAATATCAGAATAGGCAGAAGGGCCGCTGCCCTTCCCTCACGGTTTTCCCCCCATGTTTTTATCCCCCTGTATCATATACTGCGTACCGCACGTATCCTGTACACCGGTACATACGCAAGCTGCGGCCAGTCCGGCCGCAGCAGCTTTATCCATGTTCAATTGTCCTATATACTATTTTAAGAAGCCGTTGACAATCTGGGCTTCCGCCTCTTCCTCTGTGAGACCCAGGGTCATGAGCTTCACAATCTGCTCACCAGCAATCTTGCCTATGGCTGCCTCATGAATCAGGGCCACGTCAATGTTGTTGGCAATCAGTCCCGGAATGGCAAAAATCTTGGCATCATCCATGATAATGGCGTCGCACTCCGTGTGTCCGCTGCACTTGGCGTTGCCCACGATTTTGGAATTGAAGGTCTGCTTTGAGGTGTCCTTTGCAACGGAACGCGACACCACATCCGCGCTGGAATCCTCTCCGTTCAGATTCACGATGTAAGTACTCTCTGCATTCTGGCTGCCATGGGTCAGAAGGCGTTCCCGCACTATAAGCTTGGCTCCTGCGGCCAGCTCGGCGGAGTTGGTCCTGTTGGTGGAGTCCACGCCCTCAATCTGGACCATCTCCATCTCCATGTAGCTGTTTTCCTCCATGTAGACCTCTGTGCCCGGATTCAGGATACGCCTGCCGTTGCCGTCACCCTCGCCGTAGTGCTTCTCCACATACTTGACCTTTGCATTCTTTCCCACAAAGAAGCGATGGATTCCGTCATGCTCCGAATCCTGGTCCCCGCAGTTATGGATGCCGCAGCCCGCCACGATGACCACATCCGAATCCTCACCGATGAAGAAATCGTTATAGACCATCTCCTTTAAACCGCTGGCGCTGACCACCACGGGGATGTGTACGCTCTCGTTTCTGGTGCCGGGTTTGATGCGGATGTCGATTCCCGGTTTATCCGTCTTTGTGACAATGTCTATGTTGGCCGTGGTATTGCGGCCGGCTGTCTGGCCGTTGGCCCTGATATTATAGGCCCCTGACGGAACACCGTGAAGGTCGGCCACTTCCTCTAATATTCTCTCCTGGATGCTGTCTGCCATATCGCTCACTCCTCCCCTCACTGCGCTGTCTCGTAAAATTTACTGCAGGCGTCCACCGCGGACGCAGTGCCCATGATCTGAGGCATGATTTCATCCCTGGTGCCCTGGTTCACCACCTTGCCGTCCGCGATCACCACAATCTCATCCGCAATATTGAGAATCCGTTCCTGATGGGATATAATCAGGATGGAACCGTTGGTGTTCTGTCTCATGCGCTCAAACACCTGGATCAGGTTCTGGAAGCTCCACAGGTCAATGCCTGCCTCAGGCTCATCAAACACGGAAAGCTTGGAGGCCCTGGCAATGACAGTGGCAATCTCGATTCTCTTGAGCTCGCCACCGGACAGGCTGGCGTTGACCTCGCGGTTGATGTAGTCCTTGGCGCAGAGTCCCACCTCGGCCAGGTATTGACAGGCTTCCGACACGGTCAGCTTCTTCCTGGCTGCCAGGCGGAGCAGGTCGATTACCTGCACACCCTTAAAGCGGACAGGCTGCTGGAACGCGAAGCTGATTCCCAAGTTGGCCCTGTCCGTGATGCTCATATCTGTTATATCCTGCCCGTCAAAGAGGATGCGTCCTCCTGTGGGCCGTTCAATTCCCATGATCAGTTTAGCCGTAGTGGACTTGCCGCCGCCGTTGGGGCCTGTTATGACCACAAACCTGCCGTCGCCCACTGTAAAGCTTATATCTTTGATGATACCTATTTCTCCTTTTTCATCATTCACGTCAAAGGAGAGATTCTCTAATGTAAGCATGATGTTCCTTCCTCTCTTCTTTTCTCTCACACACTGCTTATTTTAAGCCACAACTTACAGTATATACCATTTCCTACTAAATTACTATCAAAACTTTACCTCTTATGGTGGAATTTGTCTGTTGCAAATGCATCAGAAACAGCCGGATTGCAAAAAATGCCGGGAACGCAAAAACAGGAAGCCATTCAGCCTCCTGTTCCATGAACCAGTGCAGAAGATGAGAGTCGAACCCACAAGATATTACTACCACACGGACCTGAACCGTGCGCGTCTGCCAATTCCGCCACTTCTGCGTTACGCTGCTCTCGCAAGCAACATAGATTATTATAAAGGATGATTTATGATTTGTCAATCATTTTTCGGCAATATTTTTCAAAAAATACATTCATTGGAAGAGGTCTTGAAAAATAGTAGCCCTGGCCCGACTCACATCCCATTTCCCGGAGCATCTCAAGCTCCCCGGCTGTCTCGATTCCCTCGCACAGGGAAGTGAATCCCATCTTATTGGTCATCTGGACCAGCTGTCTCAGAAATTCCCGTCCCCTATCTGTCTTTGCGCAGGACTTGACAAAGCCGCAGTCCAGCTTAATCACATCCGTGGGAATGTCGGCCATCATGTTCATAATGGAATAGCCTGACCCAAAATCGTCTATGGACGTGGTGAAGCCTTCCTCCTGAAGGGTTTTCATCACGTGGAAGGTACGGGCGGAATCACTGAGAAAGGCCGTCTCTGTCAGTTCAAATTCCAGGTATCTGTGATCCAGGCCGCTGGTCCGGGTAATCTCTAAAATCTGAGGTATCAGCTGCTCTGACGCGATGTCCACGCTTGAAAGGTTGACGGAGATGGGTACGGGCATGCCGCCCTCCTCCATCCACCGGCTCATCTGGCCGCAGACCGTCCTGAACACATAGGTATCCACCTGGGTGATAAAGCCATTCTTTTCAAACAGCGGGATAAAATCTCCCGGCGGGATGATTTTTCCGTCCTCATGCTGCCAGCGCACCAGGGCTTCCGCGCCGATGAGCCTCAAATCATCCAGCCTCACCTTGGGCTGAAGATAGACCTTGAATTCCCCGTGCTTCAGCGCGTACTCCATGCGGTTTATGATTTCATTTTCCCGGTAGCTGCTGTCAAAGGGGCCGTCGTTAAATACCACGGAGGTGGACCGGATAATATAATTCACGGATTTCCTGGCAATGGTGGCCCTGTCCACTGCGGTCTCTATCTCCCGGCAGTCCTTTTCAATAAAATAGATTCCGGAACGGATCATCAGGTTTATGTTGGAGTAAATTTCATTCTCCATCCGGCAGAATTCACTGTTCAGGCTCTGCACCAGGTTCACAAAATCATTTCGTCCCCGCCTGCACACCCCGAAGCTTAAAAACAGGTCCGCGCTGACGCGGGTGTAGAGGTTGGTCTCCAGGCCGTTCTGGGTCAGCATGTCCCCGAACATGCGCAGGATATTATCTCCCTGGGTATAGCCGATGGCCTCGTTGATGAATTTAAAGCCCTTGATATCGCTGGCCACCAGCACATATTCCTCTCTGCCTTCATCCATGAGCATCTGGCAGGACTCCTTAAACCGGTCATACCTCATAAGCCCCGTAAGGGCGTCGTGATTCCTGTAATACTCCGCCTCCTGCTTTGCCTCAATCAACATGGAGGTGTTCTTGATGCCAGAGGCCACGATACAGGCCATCTCGGAGACAGCCGCGCGCTCAGACTGGCTCCACTCCCGTTCCCGTTCCGTGTTTACCAGAAGAATCATGCCGCTGTACCTGCCCTCTATAAATATGCCTGCGGACAGCATGGTGCTGGCCCCCGCCCTGTCTAAAACACGCTTCAGTCCCGCGTTGTATGTCTCATACTCCCTGCGGCTTAGGATTGCAATCCCGTCTCCGTCATAGAGATGGTAGAAAAGGTAAAACTCCTCCCTCCGGAAGCTGTCCGCAGGGTCATACAGGAAAGCGGTCCTGTCATCCACCCACTGGTAAGCGGATTGTTTCCCATAGGCACCTTCTCCGTTCATATAGAGAACAATGCGGTTCAGACGGAACCGGTTGCCCACAAATCCCACAAGGATGTGGATTGCCTCGTCAACAGTGGCGGATTTTTCAAACACCTCCAGGGCCACGGCCGTGGTGGTCTTGTCCTCCAGGCTGCCCTGCTCCCGGCGTTTTGCCTCCCTGGCCTGTTTCAGGTAATCATAGGAGAGATTTCCCTTGTCCTTGTCCTCCACTGCTTCGTAGAAACGGATTTCTCCCTTGCCTGTCTTCTTGACATGCATAAGGGCCTGATTTGCCTTTACTATGATATCGGAAAAGCTCCTCTCTCCCTGGCCTGCCAGGCAAATGCCCATGCTGCAGCTGCACCGCTCCTTTTTTCCGCCTGTATCCGACAGGATGCCGCCTATTTCCCTCTGGATGGTTCTTCCCACCGCAGCGGCGTCCTCCCGGTTAGTGTTCTTTAAAAGCACCAGGAACTCGTCCCCTCCGAAACGGGCAATCAAATCACCCTCCCGGCAGGCCTGCTTCAGGCTGTTGGCCACGTTCATCAGAACCACATTGCCAAAGAGCTTCCCCTTCTCCTCATTGATTCGCTTAAAGTCATCCATGTCCAGGATGAAAAGGGCTGTGGTGCCGGGCGCGGGTCCTGTTTCCAGGTATTGTTCCGTCTGCTCCTGGAACGCACCTGCCGTCAGCAGATTGGTCAGGGCGTCAAAGGCGCCGTTGCTGCTGCCTCCTACCTTTCCCGACGTCTCCTCCAGCACATGTTCCAGCGTTGCAAGCCTTTGGGTCAGTATACGCTGGGCCCTGTCTTTTGTGAGGAAAAGTCCTATGACCCTGGCCACATAGGTCAGCACCGCAATCTGTTCCCTGGTCCACTGCCTGTTTTCCCTGCACTCGTCAAAGCCCACAAAGCCCACCATCTGGCCGGAGTCATAGATACCGCACTGCAGCAGGGAACGGACTCCCTGGGGCTTTAGCACCTCCCTCTGAATCCTGGAAAGATGTTCGATATCCATGCAGAAAAATACGCCATCCTCCCCAAAATTCTCCCTGTAGCCATATGCGCTCCACTCATAGGACATGTTCTGGAGCTTGTCTATCTGCGGTTCTATGCCCTCGTTGCACCACTCAAAGGTATTGTCCATGGCCAGCCCGTCCAGGCGGTCCTCAAAAATATAAGCCCGGCTCACATTAAACTGGAGCCCGATAATTCTCAGGATGGTGTTGATGGCCTCCCTCAGGTCCGTGGACTCATATAATGCCTTAAACACATAGTGGATTGCCTTGTTTGCCACAAAATAACGGCCGTTTTCAGAATCAATGGTAGTTCCGTCCGTAAATCTTTCCTGGTCCTGTATCCCGCTGTCCGCCGGCCTTAGAGAGGAATCATAAACCACGCAGCGGCTCTTACCCCAGTTTTTTCCGGCATAGAGAGCCATATCCGCTTTCAGGAACAGCTGTTCATACGTGACGCCGTCCGCCGGATACACGGCGGCCCCGATGCTGCAGCTCAGCTTGCTTCCACTCCTTTTCACAGAGGGAAGGACGCCAATGTCTTCTATGATCTGTCTCCCGCGCTTCATGATATCTTCCCTGCCGGAAAGCTGCTTTGAGAATACCAGGAACTCATCGCCCCCAATCCTGCACACCATGTCCCGGCTGTCAAACACTCCGGCAATGCATCTGGCCGCCTCCGTCAGTACGCTGTCTCCAAAAAGATGGCCCTTGGTGTCGTTGATCTCCTTAAAATTGTCCAGATCAATCACCATCAGGGTTCCTGACGGCGCCTTGTCCGGCTCCTGCATATACTGGTTCCCAGCCTGTACGGCAGCCTCCCGGTGAAACAGTACTGTCAGGGAATGCCGCATAGACTTTTCCCCGTACTCCTGCTT
>JAJQEA010000294.1 GCA_021201905.1 Clostridia bacterium | reverse complement strand
GGTTATGACAGCCGGGGCGGCTGGCGGAATGGGAGCCGGGCAGATGCCGGGAGCAGGGAACGTACCGGGAGCCGGGCAGATGCCGGGAGCAGGGAACGTACCGGGAGCCGGGAATCCGACAGACGGGGCCGGTGAACAGAAAAAGCCTACGGGCTATGTCTATATCGGCAGCGCCAATCCGGTGGGCGGAAAATCCGGGTATGTTCATCTGAGCAATGTGGATTTAAAGAAACCAGGCGGCAACGGAGGTAAATAATGAGAATTACAGTGGATGTTGCATATAAAAGCCTGAACAAATATACCGAAATCCTGTGCGGGGACAAGGTGGAGCTTTTGCAGACCGAGGATTCCAACATCATGATTCTGGCAGACGGCATGGGAAGCGGGGTCAAGGCCAATATCTTGTCCACGCTGACCTCCAAGATACTGGGAACTATGTTCCTCAACGGGGCTACCCTGGAGGAATGTGTGGATACCATCAGTGAGACCCTTCCCATCTGCCAGGTCAGGCAGGTGGCCTATTCCACCTTCAGCATACTGCAGGTATACCATAACGGCGATGCGTATCTGGTGGAATACGATAATCCCGGCTGTATATTCATCCGGGACGGAAAGCTTATGGAGATACCCAGGAATGTACGGGTCATGCAGGGCAAGGAAATCAATGAGTACAGATTCAAGGTCAAAAAAGGCGATGCCCTGATTCTCATGAGCGACGGCACCATCCACGCGGGAGTGGGTGAACTGCTGAACTTCGGATGGCTGTGGCAGGACATTGCGGACTACGCGGTGAGACAGTATCCCCTGACCGTATCGGCCATGCGACTGGCTGCCAGCATCAGCAGGGCCTGTGACGAGTTGTATCAGTTCCGGCCAGGAGATGATACAACGGTGGCGTGTATGCGTATCATTGACAGCAAGCCGGTTCATCTCATGACTGGTCCAGCCAGGAATCCGGAGGACGATGTGCGCATGGTCCAGGAGTTTATGGATGATCCCAATGCCAAGACCATTGTCTGCGGAGAAACCAGCGCCACGATTGTGTCCAGGGTGCTGGGCAAGAAACTGGATGTATCCCTGGATTATGTGGATCCGGAGATACCCCCCATCGCGTACATGGATGGCGTGGATTTGGTTACGGAGGGAGTCCTTACCCTTAACCGGGTTCTCCAGCTGCTGCGCAGATATGTGAAGAATGAGACTGTATCCGAAGAATTTTTCCAGGAACTGGATAAGCCCAACGGAGGTTCCATGGTGGCCAAGGTACTCATAGAGGACTGCACAGAGGTCCACCTGTATGTGGGAAAGGCAATCAACAGCGCGTACCAGAATCCGGGACTGCCCTTTGACCTGGGGATCCGCCAGAATCTGGTGGAACAGCTAAGGCATGTGATTGAGGAGATGGGAAAAACAGTAGTGATTACATATTACTAATGTTGTACGCCATTTAATACTTGCATTTTCAGAGCAAATATAGTAGATTTCTAGTGTTGATATAATTTTAACAAACTCGAATTGTGATATAGAAGCAGACATATACGGCATATGCCAATGATATGTATTGCGCGCAGGAGACCATAGGATGGTCTCCAAGTGCCCGTAACGAGGAGGAGAAAAAGATGGTAACCAATGATGCTACGATCCTGCGCTTGAAACACGATGTACTTTACGAGGTGGCCAAGGCTGCGTGGGAGGGAAATCTGGACGAGAAGCGGGAGAAGATTCCTTATTCCATGATACCGGGACCACAGGCAACTTACCGCTGCTGTATCTATAAGGAAAGGGAAATCATCCGGCAGAGGGTCCGCCTGGCAGAAGGAAAATGTCCCACCGGGAAGGATACATCCAATGTGGTCCAGGTCATCAACGCGGCCTGCGAGGAGTGTCCCATCGCATCCTACATAGTGACTGACAACTGCCGTAAATGTATGGGCAAGGCCTGCCAGAACTCCTGTAATTTCGGAGCCATCAGCATGGGGCGTGAAAGGGCTTATATCGAGCCCAGCAAATGTAAGGAATGCGGCAAATGCTCACAGGCCTGTCCCTATAATGCCATTGCCCATCTGGAGCGTCCCTGTAAGAAAATTTGCCCGGTAGATGCCATTACATATGATGACTACGGAATCTGCGTGATTGATGAGAAGAAGTGTATCCAGTGCGGAGCCTGTATCCATAGCTGTCCGTTCGGGGCCATAGGTTCCAAAACCTTTATGGTAGATGTGATCCGCCTGATTAAAGCAGGAAAAAGGGTGGTTGCCATGGTGGCGCCTGCCACGGAGGGACAGTTTGGCCCTGACATTACCATGGCCAGCTGGAAGATTGCATTAAAGCAGCTGGGATTTGCGGATATGATAGAAGTGGGATTGGGCAGAGACATGACAGCAGCCTACGAGGCAGAGGAATGGGCCCAGGCAAATAAGGAGGGAAAAAAGATGACTACCTCCTGCTGTCCCGCGTTTGTGAACATGATTAAGCAGCATTTTCCAATGCTGCTGGAGAATATGTCCACCACAGTGTCGCCTATGTGCGCTGTCTCCAGAATGATAAAGAGCCAGAATCCGGAGACAGTCACAGTATTCATCGGCCCCTGCATAGCAAAAAAGAGTGAGAGCCTGGATTTGAATGTAAAGGGAAATGCAGACTATGCAATGACCTTCGGTGAGATAAGAGCCATGATGCGCGCCAAGGGTATGGAGCTTCAGCCGGCCGAGAACGATTATCAGGAAAGCTCTGTGTTTGGAAAGCGTTTTGGCAACGGCGGCGGAGTGACGGCGGCTGTGCTGGAATGCTTGAAGGAAATGGACGAAAACACGGATATCAAAGTGGCCCGCTGCAACGGCGCCGCGGAGTGTAAGAAGGCCCTGCTTCTCATGAAGGTTGGAAAGCTTCCGGAAGATTTTGTGGAAGGCATGGCCTGCGTGGGCGGCTGTGTGGGCGGTCCCAGCCGTCATAAAACGGAGACAGAGGCCAAGAAGGCCAGGGACCAGCTGATTGGATCTGCTGAGGAGAGGCATGTGCTGGAGAATCTGAAGAAGTATCCGATGGATGAGTTTTCCATGCATAGGCATTAAGCTACGGTAGTTTAGATGCCGAATTGTGGTTTTGGAGAGAAATGGCGGATGAAACCACAAGATGTAGTGGTTTTTGAGGAAAAATTGAGTGGATTTGCGGCCTGAAAATGGGTGTTTTTCAGGGCGTGAGAAATAGATGCCTTGGCCCTGGGAGATGAGTCTCCTGGGGCTTTTGGCTTATAAAGATTCTAATAAATTTTTGTTACTTATGATAGCGTTTTGATGAAATTTGTGTCGTGGGCTTGACATAAGGGGGTTTTAGAGATTAGGGAAAAGTAAAAAATTAACTTAACTAAAACAACTTGAATTAGGGCTTGTAAAGCATCGTAAGCCGCTGTGTTGCCTTTTTGGACAAAGGATGGAGAATAAGACCATACCACAATAAATCTGGCTAAATTGGCCCAATTTGAGAAAGTTCGCTTTTGTAGAAGAAAAACAGATATCTTTCCATCACATTTGCAGCTATGAATCAAACCGTATTCCCCGTTCGATTTGTGTGCAGGTTAAAGGGAGGTGCACCCAAGGGCGCCCCTCCCAGCCACAATCGCCCGCAATGCGGGCGTTTTTCCGCTTCCACGAAGGTGCACCTGTTTCGAGCCTTGGTCACCTGGCAGGTGGTCGGTTTTGGCTGGAGACTACGCAAATGCAAGTAAATTGGCACAATTTTAGGTGCACCCTGTAGGTGGTTCTGCTGTATTTGGGACAAAATCTTTATGACATGTGGATATGGACTTCTGCCGGAATATTCGATATGGTGTTGGCGGAAGGAGGAGTGTCCATGAAGAAAACTACGAGGGAACAATGTGAGGAAGTCATAGCAGCCAGGGTAGAAACGCTGGTAACCCGATGGCAGGAAGAAAAGACACAGGAAGAAAAGAAAGCAGACCGCAAGCTGAACGAACGGATGGACCATTGGATGAAGGAAATTACCAAGGAGCAGAGGGATGCCATAGAGGATTGCATTGATGACATGCTGGATGGAAATGGGATGTGTCAGCTGTATCTGTATGAGGAAGGGGTGAAGGATGGAATACGGTTGATGAAAATGATTCGGGATATGTGACAGTATGTTTTTGGGATAGCCGTCATATCATGTGGCGGCTTTTTTGTTGTTTGGAAAGAAATAACGGCACGAAAAAAATCAAATACATGCTGTACCCGTACAAAAAAATATATGTCACGCCAAGGGGGGAGTCTGTCTATCCGGTGGGCCATGCCCTGGCCCATGGTGGGCTGCCAAGAAGTAGCCAATGGAATATTTAGTACAGAGGGAAAGAATATAAAGCATTTAAGGCGTGATAGGCTTAGTAAAAATAACTAAAGTTGTATGTGCATTTTTAATGAAATTGCATTTTTGAGGTTATCAAAAGGGGGCTGAAACTGGACTAATAGTGAGGGGGTATTTTTTCGGCCAGTATCTTGAAGGAAAAATGATGGGAGTGTCTAAGGTGGCTTGAAAAGTTGTTGTAATTAAGCTGGCTATCAAAAGGCTGTTTTTTACCATGAGACGTGGAGGGAATCTTTTCTGGAAATGCAATCTGCAAGCCTGGTTGTATGCCGAACTTGTGCATCTTAAGAAAATCGTAAGAAGAAATCTGGTTATCAGAAGGGCTATTTTTTACCACTAGTAGTAGGGGGATATATTCTTTAGAAAGGGATGGTACGGGGATGAGGAACTGGTTCGTCCATTCATGTGTAAAGAAAAACATAAGTCCATCCCCATTGAAATTGCCCATGAATGAGAGGGGGAATGTATGAATACAGGGGAGGTTGACCCTACGAAGTTATCTGAAGGATTCGCATGAAGGAAGAAAAGGGCTGCTTCAATACCTGCGTTTCAGAGAAGTTTATATATATTTAAGAAAAAGTTTGGTTATCAGGAGGCCTTTTTTTACCTCTAAAAGTAGGGGGATATTTTTTGGCAGGCATTTTGAAGGGAAAGACTGCAGAAGAATTTATGAGAAGTTAATCAAGTTTTTGTAAGTAAGTTGGTTATCAGTAGGCCTATTTTTCGGCTTTTATATAGTAGAGGGATATTTTTTGAAAACCTGGAATGGAAGGAGAGAATGGGGTATAACCGGACCATCTCTTAAGTGGGAGACCGGATATATTATAATCCACAAAAGAAAAAATGATTCATACAGGCCTGAATAAAAGGACGGAATTATGCCGTCCGCCGTACATTGACAACTTCATATCCAGCCAATCCGTTACATTGGCTGTCCGGTCGTGAGGAACGAAAGCGACGTGAGGGGTACGCGATGACTGCCTGCAGGACATGATCCTGTCCATGGATGCGCAATACATTTTAAGGCAAGAGCGGTACACACCTGACTCTCAATCAATCATAAGCAGGGTTGAATCGCCATGGCCCCGGACAGCTGACAATGATACTTCCGTCCAGTCACAGCCCCCTTGGCCGGGGATCACGCAATGAGGGCGGCCCCCCGGAGACCCCGGAGGAGGTGGAATTCCTATGATGCCTGTGCGCTGCAGGCAGGCGGATTGACTGCCCTGTCCAGGTATCCTTCTGGACAAGCTTCGGGGAGTAGTGTCAAATAGAAGCACAAATAAGAAACAGAAAGAAGGTGAGTTCGATGTCAGATCATGCAGTCATTCTTCCGGGATGGCTGCATGGATGTGGGATGGAACAAGGCCAGGATGGAGGAACGTGTTACAGATGGGCATTCCCATAATCCAGGAGCGATACGCATGAAGAAATCCGTGAGGTGGAAATAGAGTATTCCCGGAGGAACTATGGAAACAATGGAGCTGCTTCAATACCTGCGATTCAGGGAGGTACAAAAGATACTGGATGAACTGCTGTGCCAAAGGCTGATTGACCCGGTCATGTATGACATAGTCCTTCGGAAGTACCAAAGGATATGTTCCCAACATGTTGTATGAAAATGTGAGAATTCGGAGAACTAATACTTGATATGGTGCAGGAAGTGTGGTAATGTGTCTTGTTGAAAACGGAGGAAAGGAGGCACAGCAAGTGGCAGAAGTATTATGCATCCCAAAGACCATACCAGAGCATACAGGATACCAGATACGGCGCATTCGTGTGTGTGCATACTGCCGTGTGAGTACGGATGACGATGGCCAGTATCACTCCTATGACGCACAGATGAAGTATTATAAGGGGCTAATCCAGAAAAATCCGGACTGGGAATTCTGCAGGATTTATGCAGACGAGGGCATAAGCGGAACCAGCCGATGGGGGAGGGAGGACTTCCAATGGATGCTGGAGGAGTGCGAAAAAGGAAGGATAGACCTCATACTAACCAAATCAATCACCCGGTTTGCCAGGAACACAGTGGACATCTTATCCACGGTCCGCCACCTGAAGGAAATAGGGGTAAGTGTGTATTTCGAGAAAGAACGCCTGAATACCCTGACGGAGGAGAGCGAGGGAATCCTGACCGTATACGGTG
>JAJQEA010000195.1 GCA_021201905.1 Clostridia bacterium | reverse complement strand
TCCACGCACCGTTTCCTAGCGCACTGATCGGTGGAGGAAATGTTAAATTAATTCCACGAGAACATTTCGGCGATAAACCTGGACTCCAGGGAGCTGGAGCAGGTGAGCACCCAGGCCAACCAGGAGATAGAGGACAAGACGGTTCTCCTGGAGACCTCCAGGAAAGAGCGGGAGACATGCGCTGCGGCCCTGTCGGCCATTCAAATGGAGGCAGCCAACCTGCGCCAGAAACAGGACTTTATCCGTGAAAACGCAGACCGTGTGTCCGGAGAAATAAAAAAGCTTACAGAGGAGTTTGACTCGCTGGCCAAGGGCACGGGAAATTCCCAACAGGTGATTGAGGGCAAGCGCCGGGAGATTGCCCATCTGGGAGAGCTGATTCAGAATGCCATGGCGCACATAAAGGAACTGGAACAGGTGATGGCTGGCCATGAGGCTGAAAAGGAGGAGATGTCCTCAAGGCAGAAGGCGTTTCTGGCAAAGCGGGAGGAACTGACCGCCCGACTGGCGGAGCTGGACAAAGATATGTTCCGCGTCCAGGCACAGAAGGAAAAGCTGGAGGAAAGGCTGGAGGCTTCCACCGCCTATATGTGGTCGGAATATGAGATGACCTACTCCACGGCCCTGGAGCTTAAAAGGGAGGAATACCAGTCTGTCCCCGAGGTAAAGAAGCTGATAGACGAATTGAAATCCAGGATAAAGGGGTTGGGCAACATCAATGTCAACGCCATCGAGGATTACAAAGAGGTATCGGAGCGCTACGAGTTTATGCGGACCCAGCATGAGGACCTGGTCACGGCCCAGGCCGAGCTGGAGAAAATCATCGAGGAGCTGGATACCGGGATGCGCCGTCAGTTTGAAGAGAAGTTTGGTGAAATACGTGCTGAATTCGACAAGGTCTTTAAGGAATTGTTCGGAGGCGGACGGGGCACACTGGAACTGATGGAGGATGAGGACATCCTGGAGGCAGGCATACAGATCATAGCCCAGCCCCCGGGTAAGAAGCTGCAGAACATGATGCAGCTCTCTGGCGGTGAAAAGGCCCTCACAGCCATTTCACTGCTGTTTGCCATCCAGAACTTAAAGCCCTCCCCGTTCTGTCTTCTGGATGAGATTGAGGCAGCCCTGGATGATTCCAATGTGGACCGTTTCGCGGGATACCTCCACAAGCTGACCAGGAATACCCAGTTCATCGTCATCACCCACAGGAGAGGCACCATGGTCTCGGCGGACCGCCTCTACGGCATCACCATGCAGGAGAAGGGCGTGTCCACGCTGGTCAGCGTGAACCTCATTGCAGATGACCTGGATAAATAGTGCGGCTGGATAAATAGTGCAAGTTGTGATATGATGTTTCATATATATAGATATTGTATATAAGACCTAATATGTTAGACACAAAAAGGAGAATGAATTATGGCTGAGGGAAAGAAGGGCTTTTTCGGGCGCCTGGTAGAGGGCCTGGCCAAGACTCGCAACAATATCGTGTCAGGGATAGACTCCATTTTCAGTGGTTTTTCCGCCATTGATGATGATTTCTATGAGGAGATAGAGGAGACCCTTATCATGGGTGATTTGGGAATCCAGACCACCATGTCCATAGTGGAGGATCTGCGCAAGAAGGTGAAGGAGCAGCACATCCGGGAACCGGAGGAGTACAAGGAGCTTTTGATCAACAGCATCAAGGAGCAGATGGACCTGGGGGAAAACGCATACGAATTCGAGCACAGGAAGTCCGTGGTTCTGGTTATCGGCGTCAACGGGGTGGGCAAGACCACATCCGTGGGCAAGCTGGCCGGACAGCTTAAGGACGACGGACGCAAGGTCATACTGGTGGCGGCGGATACCTTCCGTGCGGCTGCCATTGAGCAGCTGACCGAGTGGGCCTCACGGGCCGGCGTGGAGCTTATAGCGCAGCAGGAGGGGTCTGACCCGGCGGCTGTTATCTACGACGCGGTGGCGGCAGCCAAGTCCAGGAAGGCGGATGTGCTTATCTGTGATACGGCAGGAAGGCTTCACAATAAAAAGAACCTGATGGAGGAGCTAAAGAAAATTAACCGGATCATTGACAAGGAATATCCGGATGCCTACAGGGAGACTCTGGTGGTGTTGGACGGCACCACGGGACAGAATGCCCTGGCTCAGGCCCGCCAGTTTATGGAGGTGGCCGACATCACAGGCATTATCCTGACCAAACTGGACGGCACAGCCAAAGGCGGCATTGCCGTGGCCATCCAGTCCGAACTGGGAATTCCTGTAAAATACATCGGAATCGGGGAGAAGATAGACGATTTGCAGAAATTCAATGCGGATGATTTTGTCAATGCCCTATTCCATGTACAGAAGCAGGCGGAGGAACCGGCAGGGGAGTAGACGGAGGACAATCCAGTCTTGAATTTAATACATTGACGTGCTATAGTATAGGATAAAAGTAAGGGAAAGAAGGACCAAGATATGGAAGAACTGACACTGGAAAAATTTGAAGAGGCCTCCGAGCTTGTGAAGGATGTGACCACAGAGACAAAGCTGGTATACAGTGAGTATTTCTCAGCCCAGACAGGAAACAAGGTATTTTTCAAGCCGGAGAACATGCAGTACACGGGAGCCTATAAGGTGAGGGGCGCCTACTATAAGATACACACCCTGACCGGAGAGGAAAAGTCCAAGGGTCTGATTACAGCGTCGGCCGGCAACCATGCCCAGGGCGTGGCCTATGCGGCCAAGCTGGCCGGTGTGAAGGCCACCGTGGTCATGCCAACCACCACGCCTCTCATGAAGGTGAACCGCACCAAGAGCTACGGCGCCGACGTGGTGCTGGAGGGGGATGTGTTTGACGAGGCCTGCGATCACGCCTATAAGCTGGCGGACGAGTTCGGATATACCTTTGTCCATCCCTTTGACGATCTGGACGTGGCAACGGGGCAGGGCACCATCGCAATGGAAATCATCAAGGAGCTTCCCACCGTGGACTATATCCTGGTTCCCATCGGCGGAGGCGGTCTTTGTACCGGCGTTTCCACGCTGGCCAAGCTTCTGAACCCGAAGATTAAGGTCATCGGCGTGGAGCCCGCAGGGGCCAACTGCATGCAGGTATCCCTCAAGGAGGGAAAGGTGGTGGGACTTCCCCAGGTGAACACCATTGCGGACGGCACGGCGGTGAAGCGTCCCGGCGAAAAGCTGTTCCCTTACATACAGGAAAATGTGGACGGAATCATCACCATCGAGGACAGCGAGCTGATTGTGGCCTTCCTTGACATGGTGGAAAACCATAAGATGATTGTGGAGAATTCAGGCCTCCTGACCGTGGCTGCCCTAAAGCACCTGAACGTACAGAAAAAGAAGATTGTATCCATCTTAAGCGGCGGCAATATGGATGTCATCACCATGTCCTCCATCGTGCAACACGGCCTGATTGAGAGAGACCGTGTGTTTACCGTGTCCGTGCTGCTTCCCGACAAGCCGGGAGGGCTGGCCAGGGTATCCGCCCTTCTCGCCAAGGAGCAGGGCAATATCATCAAGCTGGAGCACAACCAGTTTATCAGCATCAACCGCAATGCCGCCGTGGAGCTGCGCATCACCATGGAGGCATTTGGAACAGAACATAAGAATCAGATTGTATCTGCCCTTACAAACGGGGGATACCGTCCCAAGCTTGTAAAGTTCAAGGGCACCTACAGTGAGATGTAGGCATCAGACCAGACAGGATACAGGGGGAAACGTTATGCAGCCGGAAGAACATACGGTTACTCATACCATTAACCGTTACCGGAGTTTTCGTTATGAGTTGATTTTAGAGGGGGTAGTGGTGGGCGCCCTGGCAGGCGCCGTGGTGGTGGCCTTCCGCTATCTCATAGGTTCAGCGGATATACTGCTGCACATGATACTGGACTATGGCGGGAGCCATGCCTGGTTTGTGCCGGTATGGATTTTGATTCTGGCCGTGGCCGCGTGTGTGGTGTCCCTTCTCCTTAAATGGGACGCCCTGATATCAGGCAGCGGCATTCCACAGGTTGAAGGGGAAATCATCGGGGAAATCGATGAGAAGTGGTGGCGTGTGCTGCTTGCCAAGCTGGGCGGCGGCATTATATCCCTGGGATGCGGACTGTCCCTGGGGCGCGAGGGCCCCAGCATTCAGCTGGGAGCCATGACGGCAAAGGGATTTTCCAGGGCCGCCAAACGTGTAAAAACAGAGGAAAAGCTTCTCATTACCTGCGGAGCCAGCGCCGGATTGTCGGCCGCCTTTAATGCGCCCATTGCAGGCATCCTGTTTTCCCTGGAGGAGGTACATAAGCATTTTTCACCGGAGCTTCTCCTTTCCTCCATGGCGGCATCCATCACCTCGGATTTCGTATCCAGGAATGTGTTCGGCCTGACGCCGGTATTTTCCTTTCACATCACACATATGATGTCCCTGGGCACCTACGGCCATGTGCTGGTTTTGGGTGTGCTCATGGGAGCCATGGGCGTGGTTTACAATACCACCCTGTCCAGGACCCAGGATTTATACGGAAAAATCCCCTGGGGCACGGTGAAGCTTCTGATTCCCTTTATGCTGGCAGGCGTGTTTGGCTTTACGTACCGCAGCGTGCTGGGCGGAGGCCATGCCCTGGTGGAGGAACTGTCTACGGGTGAGATGGCGCTCGGCGCCCTGTGTCTGCTGCTGGTGGTCAAGTTTACCTTCAGCATGATAAGCTTCGGCTCCGGGGCGCCGGGAGGCATTTTCCTGCCCCTGCTGGTGATGGGGGCCATCATAGGAAGCATATATTACAACGTGGCCATCCTTGTCAGCCCCTCTCTGAGCGGACTGGTGGGGAATTTCATCATCCTGGGCATGGCGGGTTATTTTTCAGCCATTGTGCGGGCGCCCATTACAGGCATTATACTGATTAGTGAAATGACAGGATCCTTTTCCCACCTGCTGACCCTGTCCATGGTTTCACTGGCAGCCTATCTGGTTCCGGACATGGTCCACTGCGCACCGGTGTACGACCAGCTCCTTCACCACCTTCTGGCAAAGCAGAACCCGGATAAGAAGGTCACCCTCACAGGGGAAAAGGTGCTGGTGGAAGGTATGATTTACCACGGAAGCGCAGCCGAGGGAAAGAAGGTCTCAGCTATCGCCTGGCCCAGAACCTCCCTGGTGGTGTCCCTTATGCGCGGGGAAGCTGAGTTTGTGCCCAGAGGTGATACCGTGCTCAGGGCAGGGGACAAGATAGTGGTGCTGTGCGACGAGACATCCCAGGGACAGCTTCACAGGGCGCTGCAGGAATATTGTGAGACGGTAGCTCCCATGCAGAAAGGGCAGTGATGCCTGTGCATGGGCGGACGGAAGGAGGAATTATATGAATGGAATCAAAAGGCTTTTGGGCAGAAGGGGTATACTGCTGGCCATAGCTTTGACGGCCCTGCTGGCCGCGGGCTGCGGCAGTAAAAAGGAGCCTGTTAAGACGTCTGAGGCAGAGACATCCGCCCCGGCGGAGACAGAGACAACGGCTGAATCAGGAGCCGGGACCACAGAACAGCCCAATCCCATGGTGGAAGTAAAGGATGTCCTGGCCTTTGAGGCCATTGGCGTCCATATGGTGATGCCGGAGGGGGCCGAGGATACCAGCTTTTTCATCATCAACCAGGAGGTGGCGGACGCCCAGTTCACGCTGGACGGTGTGGCATACACCTACAGGGCATCGGACACGGCAGAGGACTTTGCGGGGATTTTCGAGCGCTTTAAGGATGAGGCCATTGCCCAGAACTATGATTACGGCGACACCAGCCTGGAGGTCCTGATTAAGACCACGGACAGCGGCGGCCGTCTGGCGGCCTGGGAGTGGGGAAGCACCAAGTACACCCTCTATACAGCAGCCCAGGTGGACGATGACACCATCACGGATTTGACCATGAACCTGGTGGAGCTGAGCCAGTATGAAAAGTAGCTTAAAAGAGGGTGGCATATGCTGGATCTGAAGAATTTCATGCCCATAAATTTCCTGAAAAAAGAAAAATTTACAGGAAGCCACAACGGCATGCGTTTTCGTATGGAAAAGCTGGATTTGGAGGGCGAGGACGAACCGCGCCTGGGCGTTACCGTTTGGCCCGAGCCCTATGGTTTTGACGCCACTCCGGAGGAAGAAAAGGAGCAGCAAATCCTGTCCTTTGACGCGGACGGCATAGCAAAAGGCGTGGACTGGCTGAACGAGCAGTTTGAAGGCCAGAAAGCCAGATGGAAGGCTGTGAGCCGCAGGTAAAGGAATGAGGAAGGCAGCGGAAATCTGCCGAAATGTTCCACGATTTTATTGTTTTTTTTATGGTTTATTTACAAAATCTTAATTTGTTATTGACTTTTCAGAAAGCGGACACTATAATAAGCCACATAAAGAAAAGCGCCGGTGCTTTAGACATCCGGCGCTTTCTCTTTTTTCTGTACAGATAACAGATACACAAGGAGGTGTATTGCTCCAGCCAGGTACCGGGCGGGCAATGCACCTCTTTTTGCGTATTCCCCCATGAATGCGCATCCCCGTCAAATATAAAACCTCAAGGAGGAATGCATTATGGAA
>JAJQEA010000391.1:808-6560 GCA_021201905.1 Clostridia bacterium | reverse complement strand
GTATCAGCCACAGCAACGGTATCAGCCACAGCAACGGTATCAGCCACAGCAACGGCGCCAGCGTCCGCCGGCGCCTTTCCTCCGCAGCCTGCAAGTGCCCATACGGACAGCCCTATGGCGGCGAGAAGGGCATACAGTTTCATTTTCATGTATTTCATTTCCAATATTCCCACCTTCAAAAGGGCGATCAGCAAATTGCCCCGACCGCCCATTTATCCTTCTGATTTACTTTGTCAGACTGTCAACCGCTGCCTGAGCATGTTCTACAAAAAGCTGCTGAATTGCTTCCAGCTCGCCGAGTCCGTTGACAAGGCATGTAACTTCATAGCCCGCGTCCTCAAAAGCAGTCTTCCAGGATCCCTCTTCGTCTCCTGCCATGTCGTTGTTGGCATGGTCGCCTGCCACGATCATCAGCGGTTCCAGTACCACCTTGCTGTAGCTTCCTTCCTTCACTGCTGCCAGGACATCATCCAGGCCTGGCGCTGCCTCCACGGTACCTACGTAGTAATTTTTATAGCCAGCCTCCGTGAGCATGTCCTGCATTTTTGCATATACCTGGTTGGATTCGGCCTCTGTGCCGTGGCCCATAAAGCAGATGGCTGTCCCGCCGTCGTCATACTGGGCCGTCGCTTCTGTGATGGCCTTCATCGCTGCCCTGAAATCATCATCTGTGGTGAGAAGCGGCTTACCGATTGCCACCTTGTCAAATGCGTCCGAATACTCCGCTGCCTCATTGACCAAATCCGTATACTCAAGTCCGTTCATCAGATGGGTGGGCTGAATCACAAGATTTCTGACACCGTTCTTCTCCGCTCGTTCAAGGGCCTCGCCTACATTGTCAATGGCAACATTATCCCTGGATTTTACGTGGTCAATGATAATCTGGCTGGTGAATCCTCTCCTGACTGCAAAGTCCGGAAATGCCTTCTCAATGGCATCCTCAATGGCACCGATGGTCAGGCGTCTGCTGTCATTGTAGCTGGTACCAAAGCTGACTACCAGAAGTTCATTTTCACCGATTTCGTCCTGATTTCTGGCATTATCCTTTGAAGCATCCCCCGTATTGTAATTCTCCCCGTCAGCCTCTGCCGCCGCTTCTGCGGCCTCTGCTGTGGTCTCCTGCGCCTCTGTTTCCGCCTCTGCGGCCTGTTCCGCAGTGGTCATTGTCTCAGACTCTTTGGCGGCATCGGCCGCTGTCTCTTTCTGCCCGCCGGAGCAGCCGGCTGTGGTTACTGTTGTCAGGGCCGCTGCCGCAAATAATACTGCCAGTTTTTTCATCTTCATCTTCTCTTTCCTCCTTGTTTTATGACACCGTACCGGTTAAACCAAGGTAGAGGAATATGCAGGCTGTATCTGATGCATCCCAAACGGCAGCTCAACACACATAAGCCTATTACGGAAGCATTCTGCGGCGGTCATATGATATACTACGCATATGATATACCGCGCATATGCAATGTTCCGCAGTTATGTAATACGCAGCGCATCCATGCCCCGAAGAAATCACCTTCCGTCCGGGCACAGTTTCCCCTGCGTAAAAATCCGTTACCGTCTGAGTCAGAAATCTGCGGCCGAAACACCGTAAATCGGTACAACCAATTACTCGTGATTTGGAAATATATTCCTGTACCAACAACTGGCAGGTTTCCTGACTCGTATATCAACACGCATGACCGCCTTCCCAATTCCAATGAATCAGTGACTGTCCCTGACATAAACCATGCGCTCCTTACTTACAGTGACGAGATCGCACAGGATTTCCACCTGTTTCCCTATTACCCGCAGTCTGCCAAAGACAGACAGCGGCACCAGCTGTTCTTAACTCGATATGCTTTATCCTACCACTGAATGTAAAAAAAAGCAATAAAATCAATCATTATCAGGAAGCAGCTTCACTGTCACCATGATCTGTTTCAGAAACTCCCCTTCCTCCAGCCTGATATCCTCCATATGGGTCTGGGGAGGGAACTCAAAGGTTTTCTCCTCAATCTCCAGATAGAGCCAGTTGTAGGCCGCTTCCCTGGCATGCTCTACCGCGTCCTCCAGGTCCGGTCCGTCTGCCTCGCAGCACTGCAGATCTGGAAATGTTACATGGTAGCCTTTATCGTTTTTATGAGGCGTAAATACCGCCGGGTAAGTAAATGTCATTTCTTTCTTCCTCCAATATTCATAATAAAGCATACTTATTATATACTGAATTTGGATTCTGCACAATCTCGGACTGTTATCGGAGGCTGTTATTTTTTGGAGAATTTTCCGCATTTCCCATACCATCTATGATGTCACTGACGGACACGCCGGGATTTTGGTAGCGTACCCGTTTCCGTGTGGCATGCTTCCACTGGATTGCATGTTGGGGACAGCCGTTGATACACGCCACACAGTGCTCGCAGCGGTGCAGAAATTCCGGCTTTCCGTTTTTCAGCACAATATTTTGTCTTGGACATATCCTCTGGCAGATACCACACCGGACACAGGTATCATCCACATGAAATCCCGCGTCTTTGTCCAGTTTGTAATCCGTATAAACCCTATAAAACATTCTGTCCCAAACATGAAACCCAAATGGTCCGTTATGCCTGTCTGCCATAATTTCGGACGAAGCTCTTTCAGCCATCTCATCTGCTTTCCTGAGCTTCCTGTCCCCCAAGCGCGTTTTCGGATTATACTCCTCTATAAAATTAGCTACAGATGGAATCATTACGCCATAATCAAGATGGAGCCCTTTTTTCTTAAGAAGTGCGTCCGTGTGGCCCAATACACCTCCGGCAAGACCTCCGCATGTCGCGGCTGCAAACACATATGGGTTATCTGCCTCAACCTTAATTTCACTTACAAACTCTGCCACGGTTCTGGGAACGCCCCAGAAATATGTAAGAAAAACCAGACCGATTTTCCGGCTGTTACATACCTCTCCCCTATATTTTGCCATGGGAAACAAAGTCCCATTCATCCTTTCTGCCATAATTCTCGCAATATGCAGGCTATTGCCGGTTGCTGAAAAATAATAAATCACTGATTCCATATTTTTTCTCCTCCTGTTGGTATACGCGTATTATAGTCATGACACGGCAAAAAAGAAAGTACCCAAAATTTTTGTGGTACATTGTCTAAGGCTGCCGTTGGTGTTATAATCACTCTGCATGCACCACCATATTCATAATTCAACCAAATGAATTATAGATAAAAATTTTACCATATCAGCCTATACAGGGGGGGTCACTGTGAAAAAAGAGAAGTTCGTTCCGGAACGATGCGAAATTATACAGAAGGTTCAGAGAGTCCTTGGAGGTAAGTGGAAAATTGAAATCCTGTACTATATTGGTTTCCAGGGCATACACAGATTTGGTGAGCTGCGCCGCCATATAGGCGGCATATCAGAATCATCTCTGATTAATCAGCTCCGTTCCCTTGAAGAGGACGGCTTTATCAGCCGTTATGATTATAAAGAGCTTCCTCCCAGGGTAGAATATTCACTGACAGACCTTGGGCAAAGCTTCATGCCCGTAATGGAGCATGTAAAGGATTGGGGCGAGACTCACCTTTTGCCCTTAGCCTCATCCAAATAGCTGTAAATGGTCACCCTGGACACGCCCATTAAGGCAGCCACCTTATCCATTGCCCCCTTTACAAGGAAAATACCCTTTTCATCCATGAACCGGACCAGCTCCACGCTCTTTTTCCGGGTCATGTTCTTTACGTCGGCGGTTCCGATGATTTTCAATATCAGTTCATCAATCACTGCCATCACATCCTGGTCAACGTCCTTTTCCGCCTCCGGCTCCTCTTGTCCGGCGCTTAAAAAGGATTGGAGCCGGGCCTGCATCATTTGGCAGGCCGTCAGATCGCAGTTGACGCATATCATTCCAATCACATTCCCGTCCCCATCCCGTATCAGGGCTGAGGACGACTTTATCTTCCTGCCGTCAGAGGATTCAAACATGTAGTTTGTCACCCTGTCATTTTTAAAATCCTTGTTCAGCAGCACCTGATGCACCAGATGGTCAAAGGATTGTCCCACCTGTCTCCCTGTTACGCTGCCGTTTGCAACATAGACCACGGAATTCTCAGGCTGCGACAAATCATGGACCACTGCCTCGCAGCTGCTACCAAAGGTTCCTGCTATCATGTCCGCCACAGGAAAATATGTTTTCAGTATAGAATTCATCGCTTCACCTTCTGTCAATATTCGGGGGGGGGCATTTTAACTCACCCATCAATGGTCGGATTTAAGCCCGGCGCCGCACATGGGTATGAGCGAATCCTCTGCCGGCCCGTACATCCCGCAGTATCTGCGGTAGGCCGCATAGGTTGCTGCCGTGGTATGTTCGCAGTAAATACCCTTGGCTGCCAACTCTGCCCTGGCCTCCAGAATCTGATTCTCTGGCGCGGTAACAACGCGGATATCATACCTGTAAATGGATTCCAGGATTTCCTCTCCCCTCATGGGTACACCGATGGCGATTCCCTCTGCTAATGTAGGCTTCACCTCCACCGGCTGCACGTTCCTGCTCCGGAGTTCAACCGATTTCACAAACGGCGCGCAGTTCTCGCTCTGTACGGCCACAATCTGAGGCATCCTATCAATGATTCCCGCGTCCAGAAACTCCTCCAGCGCCTTGACCACCCCGATGAACAGTGTGCCGTTTCCCAGAGGAACAAAGAGATGCTTTGGTATCCGGTGAAGCTGTTCATACACCTCATACATATAAGTCTTTGTGCCTTCATAGAAAAATGGGTTGTACACATGATTGGCATAGTATTGCCCCTCATCCCTCACGTTGGCCTGGCACACATCCGCGCAGTGGTCCCTTGAGCCCGGAACAATATGGACCACCGCCCCATGGGATTTTATCATATCAATTTTCTTGGGTGAGGTACCCTGGGGAACAAATATCCCGCATCTGATTCCTGCCTTTGCGCAGTAGGCCGCCACGCTGTTTCCCGCATTGCCGCTGCTGTCCTGTACCACCGAATCCACGCCGATGGACTTGCAGTGAGCGGTCAGTACAGCCGCGCCCCTGTCCTTAAAGGATAAGGTGGGCATAAAATAGTCCATCTTAAGCAGGACATTTCCGGAGAACCGGATGACCGGTGTCATGCCCTCCCCAAGGGTAATATCCCGCCAGTTCTCGTCTGCCAGCGGCATGAACGCCCTGTAACGGAAGATTCCCCATGTATCCCGGTCTATCAGCTCCTGCCTGAATGCAGGTGCTTTGTAATCCAGCTTCCACAGCCCTCCGCATCCGCAGGCCGGTTTTCTGGTGTTTACGTTTTCTCTTTTTCCGCATTTTGTACAGATGTAGTCCATTCTCTCTCCTCCTACTGGTCCTGTCTGACGCTTGAAAGTTTCATTTTACCGCCTGGATTCGCTTTCCCTGCATATTCAAATATGAGGGTTGATATTGGGACGAAGTGCAGTCCCCGGATCATCTGCCCACCTCTGCTATGGCGTCAATCTCAATCTTCAATCCAAAATGAATCTCCTTCACACACAGAATGGTCCTGGCCGGTTTTCTCTCACCAAAGAAATCCGCATAAACTTCATTGACCGGTTCCCAGTTATCCATGGTATCTATATACGCGGTGGTCCTGACTATATTTGTCCTGTCTCCTCCCGCCTCCTTTACAAGCCGCTCCACATTCATGAGGGCAGCCAGTGTCTGTTCCCGGATATCTCCCCGGCACATGCTCCGGCTTACCGGATCAATCGGGAGCTGGCCGGATATATACAGCCAGCTGCCGTCTGTGG
>JAJQEA010000391.1:0-798 GCA_021201905.1 Clostridia bacterium | reverse complement strand
GAAAGGACGGCCGGCGCATAGTGAGAGTTAATTTTAGGGGCATTTTTTATGTAGATTTCTTTCATGGATATTCCTCCTGTTCTCCCTGGGAACGCTTATTTCTATTGCCTCTTTATATATTTTTTTATAAGTTTATATACTTTTTTATACTATGTTCTGATTTCGCTGTCAATCGTTTTTTATGGAACGGTATATTTTTTATTGCTTGAAAACGAAAAAACCGATTAGAAGGCTCTATAAGTTTTTGCAGGGTATCCCACAAAACCGCGTGAAATCAAGGTTTGCACATATACTCTTAAAAAGCCCTGCCACGCTTTGTAAAGTGCGCTTGTAAAGTCTGGCGGCATTTGGACGGCAAAAAAGCAAAATCAGCAAGCCCTTGTTCGACCTGCTGATAGACTCTATTATACAGCATATGCCCCTAAAAATTAACCCTTAAAAAGCTATCGGGAAATCCTCTGATAGAACGGGCCTTTGCGGACACCAACCCGTGGGGGACTGTATGACTTATCTTGAATCCCAGGAAATAGGCTTCTATCGTTCCACATGACTGCCCCGGCGTGAGATACCCCGTCTCATGCTGGTTGTATTTTCATGCGCGGCGGGAATCACAATGCCACGCAAAACAATCGTGGCAAGCAGGGCAGGAGTATATACACTCCCACAAAACGCTTGTTGGGGGCTGCCCCCCCCCCCCAGAAAAAGCCTGCCGGGGGCGGCGGTTTACAGGTCCCGGGGGGCCATTTGGCAAGGCAGCGGTAGCGGCCCTGGCCAGGGGGTTGGGGGCCGCCCAAACAA
>JAJQEA010000313.1 GCA_021201905.1 Clostridia bacterium | reverse complement strand
GAGCAGACGTACGATTTCCCGGCAGTAGGTGTCCTCCGGATGGATGAAACCCACCACCTCCCCTGGACACACGTAAAAGCTCACGTCCCGCAGTTCCCTGGCCCGCACTTTACGCACGGACAAAAGCACCGCCCGCTCCCCGGGATCTGACTGGGACCGGGCGACTTCCCTCTCCGCCTTCCGGTTCTCACCGATTATAATGGGGTCGATCACCTGCCGGTCAAATTCCTCCCGGTACAATACGGCTGCCAGGCGGCCTTTTCTGAGGACAGCCAGGCGGTCCGCCGCGTCCAGCATGATTTCCGGCCTTGTATCTATCCATAATATGGATATTCCCCTCTCCCTGAGCCGTATGACCAGCCTCTTCATATACTCGGTTTCCTTCAGAGTGTAGTCCCTTGCGATCCCGTCCAGTATCAGTACCTTCATGCCGGCGCAGCAGGCCCTGCATATTTCTATGGTATGGTGCTCCATCAGGCTCAGACTGGCCGCCGGGGCCTGCAGCCTGCATTCCACCTCCAGTGACTTAAGCGTCTCCCTCATGTGGATCATTCCCTGTCTGGCCGGGAAGGACAGACCGCCCTGTTTCTGCAGCAGACACAGGCTTTCCTCCACAGAAATATCATTGATGACCGATGTCCTATACCGCACACAGAAGATTCCGGCAGTCTGGGCCTGACGGATGGATGCAAACACAGCCGGTCTGCCGTCCACATACATCCGCCCTCCGTCCTTCGGCGTCCTGCCGCTGATAATATCCGCCAGCACGGATTTGCCGCTTCCGCTGAGCCCCACAACGCAGAGCAGCTCTCCCTGATACAAAGAAAGGCTGATATCCTCCAGGGCCTTTATGTCTCCATATGCTTTTTTCACCTCGTCCAGCCGTATCTTTTCTATTCTCATGACTCACCGCCCTTTGCATCCGCGGCAGCGGGAAGAATGATTTCCACAATGGTGCCTATGCCCGCAGTGCTGTATACCTTGATTCCGTAGTCATCCCCGTAGTAGAATTTAATCCTCTGGTTCACGTTGGGAAGGGCGATTCCGGTATTCCCCCTCTTTTTTAAGTCCCTGTCCTGTTGGTAGACAAACCTTCCCCTGGCCAGCCTTTCCCTGAGACTGTCCATCTGCTGTTCCGTCATGCCCATTCCGTTGTCGGCAATGCGGATGATAAACCGCTCCTGTGTACTGTAGGCGTACACGCTGACCTGTCCTCCTCCCACCTTTGTCTCCAGCCCGTGATGGATGGCATTCTCAATCACGGGCTGGATGGTAAGCACGGGAAGCTTGTACTGCAGCAGCTCCTCATCCTCTATCCTCTGCTGATATTTGAATTTTCCCGGAAAGCGGTATCCCTGGATCAGCAGATAATTCTTCACATTGTCCAGTTCATCCTTAAGGGTAGCCATCTCGCCCGGCCTGCTTATACTGTATCGGAACAGCATGGACAGCGACTCTGCCATCTGGGCTATGTCCTCCGAATCCCGTATGATGGCCATGCTCCGTATGGTATCCAGGGTATTGTAAAGAAAATGGGGGTTGATCTGGCTTTGCAGGGCATGAATCTCCGCCTGGGACGCCAGCATCTGGGATGTATATTCATTTTCCACCGACTGCTTCACATACTGAATCAGCCTGTGTATGGGCCTGCCCCCTTTTAAATCCGCCATATGGCGCTCCGGCTCCGCAATCATTTCAGAAATCTTCTCAATCTCCCTCAGGGGGCCCAGAAACCGGACGCAGAACACTGCCAGCATCGCCGCCTGGTACAAAAAGAACAGTACCACCACAAAAATTCCTGCCCTGGTCCTCAAGGGGCCAAACAACAGGAAGAGAAACAGCAGAATCACAAAGATACGGTCTGCCAGCAGCAAATAAAAATAAGAACGGTTGGTCTGCAGCTTGCTCATCATAGGCACCACCCATCAAACATAGAATCTGCGGTATTCGGTTGGTTTCACACCGGTCATCTTGGAAAAAAGCTTGCTGAAATGACGTTCGTCCTGATACCCCACCATACAGGCAATCTCTCCGATGGTTTTCTCAGGATTTCTGAGCATTTCCTTTGCCTTATCAATGCGGACATCGATCAGAAACTGGGTGAGTGTCTGTCCCGTCTCCTTTTTGAACATGGCGCTGAGATAGGCGGGATTCAGGAACACGATATCGGCTATGTCGTTCAGCGTGATATTCTCGCTGTAATGCTCTCCGATATACTCTTTAATCATCCGCACCGGACGGCTTCCCATGCCCTCCTTCTGTCTCTGGCACAGCTGGCAGCTCACACTGACGTAATCCGCCCACACCTGCTTCAGCTGATTCAAAGTGGTACAGTTTTCCAGGCGCCTGATATAAGGCTCTGTATCGGGAATCTCATAGTCCTTCATAATATCTGAAAAAACAAAGCCGGTCCTCTCAAGCATCTCCTCCAGAAGGCCGTAAAGCCTGTAATACCGGTACTGTCCCTCCACCGCCCGGTTCATGGCTTCCTCCCCTATAAGCACAAGCTTTCCGGGCACCAGAAGGGGTACCTGCCGTTCCATCTTCACCTCAAACTCTTTGGGAAGGGGGTAAGAATCCTTCTTATAATTCTCCAGCAGGCGGTCATGGCGGATTATGCTTCCCACCCCCAGGTCAATACGCAGCATCACGGACTTCACAGCCATATCCAGGGAATCCGGCAGATATTCCAGGGATGAAACCCGGCTGCCGATTCCCACCGTCATCTCAAACAGGTCGTTTTTATATTCCGTACGTTCCAGCATCTCCCCCAGCTGGGAACAGATATGATCCAGGGCGGGTTCGCCGCCATCGTAGTTCAGGCAGATATAGCCCCAGGACCGACTGATGATGAATTCCGTTTCATGGCAGCAGGCCTTTAGCTTTCTCATGATTTTAACGGTTATGGTTTCAACCGCCTGTTCCGGCACCTGGTATTCGGAATCCGACACGCAGTCCAGCTTGACTGCCGCCACGGTAAAGAAACTGCCCCTGAAATCAAAAATATCCTTATCCTTCCCGGTCTCAAGGGTCTGCCTGAACAGCTTTCCGTCCCCTACCAGAAGGTTCTGCAGCAGGTTCTTGCGCAGTATCCCATTGTTGGACGCCAGCCTGTCCTCCATGAGATTGAACTGCATCTGCTGTTCTCTCCGGCTGGCTCTCTGGCTTTCCAGCTTGGCCAGGACATCGTTCAGCTCATCCTTCTTGATGGGCTTTAGCAGATAGTCGGACACACCGTACTGAATCGCGCTTCTGGCATACTCAAACTCACTGTAGCCGCTGATAATCACAAACTCCACGGGAATCTGTTCTTCCCTCACATGCCGTATCAGATCCATTCCGCTCATTCCCGGCATCCTGATATCTGTTATCACCACGTCCGGCTTCAGCTGGCGCACCATATCCAGGGCCGTTACTCCGTCCCCTGCTTCCCCTATGATTTCCACCGCTGTCTTTTGGCGGTCAATCAGGCTCTTTATCAGTAAAATAATATTAATTTCATCGTCAGCAATCAGAACCTTCAACAGACTCCTCCCTCCCCAGACCATCAACCATTCCTGGCCGCCCGGTTGGATGCATACCCGTCCAGCGCCACCGCAAACAGGATGAAGATGCCAATGACCACCTGATGCCAGAAGGTATTCACATTCAGCAGGCTCAAACCATTCTTAATGGTTGCCATGAGAATCGCCCCAAAGGCAGTGCCCACCATATTCCCCTTTCCTCCTGACATGCTGGTCCCGCCTATGACGGTAGCAGCTATGGCGTCCATCTCATACGCGTTGCCTGCCTCCAGTACGGCGGCCTCGCTCCTGGATGCCAGTATCACGCCCACAATGGCGCACAGCACCCCGCTCAGCATGAAAACAAGAATCTTTATCTTATCCACATTGATTCCCACCAGCTTGGCCGCATCCTCGTTGCTGCCAATGGAGACCGTGTATCTTCCAAACTTTGTCTTATAGAAAAGATAATAACACACCAGCAGGATAATCAGGGTGAGAATAATTGGAAACGGAATGACCCCGATATATCCCTGGCCCACAAACTGGATTTCCGGATACTTGAGGCCGTAGAGCGGTATTCCCTTTGTATACACATAAATCAGGCCCCGCAGTATGCTCATGGTTCCCAGGGTGGCGATGAAGTATGCTATCCTGAGCTTTGTCACCAGAAGGCCGTTAACCAGGCCGATGAATGCCTCTAACAGGATTACCACGCCTATGGCCAGATAAATATTGTAACCGCCCAGTATCATGGCAGCCAGAACCATACCGCTGATTCCCACTGTGGAGCCCACGGACAGGTCGATTCCTCCCAGGGAGATGACAAAGGTCATCGCAAAGGCCACGATGGCCGTGTAAACCGCCTGCCGTATTTCAATCATAATATTGGAGAATTTCAGGAAATTAGGGCATGCAATGCTGAGTCCGATGAACACTACCAGATACATGCCAATGATTCCTACCCCGTTTACATTGAGTACATTTTTTAATCCTTTACTTTTCATATGCCCTCCATTATATCAGATATAAGATTTACAATCAAATACAGCTACACGGAGTAGTGCTTGATTTCTTCCGTTGTGGCTGATTTGGCATCCATGACCCTGGTCACCCTTCCCTGCTTCATCACCAGGATCTTATCACAGATGCCCAGGACCTCCTCTTCCTCTGAGGACACAATGACAACGCCCTTTCCGGACTTCACACATTCACCGATGGCTTCATATACCTCTGTCTTTGCATTCACGTCAATTCCCCTGGTAGGCTCCTCCAAAAGGAATACATCCCCTCCCATCATCATCCACCTGGCTAACATCACCTTCTGTTGGTTTCCTCCGCTCAACGCGCTTATGCCCTGCCGAATACCCTTTGCCTTGACGCGCAGCTTTTCCATATAATCCGCAGAAACCCTGTCCTCCAGCCGCCGGGTCAGGGTCCTGCCCCTGGAAATCTGTTTCAGGGACGCGATGGTCATGTTCCACGCTATGTCCTGTTTCAGGAAAAGGCCGTCCACCTTACGTTCCGCCGGCACAAATGCAATCCCCGCATCCATGGCCTTCCTGACTCCGCCTGACTCCAGGCTGCCTCCATGAATCTTTACCGTCCCGCTGTCATAGGCCGCAGCCCCGAACACAGCCCTTATGACTTCGTTCTTGCCGCATCCCTCTAGGCCGGCAAGCCCCAGGATTTCCCCCTTGTGAAGCTCAAAGGAAATGTCCTCAAAGGTGCCCTTTTTGGTGAGTCCCTGCACCTCCAGCAGAGTCTCCCCTATGGGAACCTCTGTCTTGGGGTACTGGTTTTTCAGTTCCTTTCCCACCATGGCTGATATGATGCGGTCCACCGTATAATCCTTCACATACCCTTCCGATACCTTCTGGCCGTCTCTCAGCACGCTGACCCTGTCGCATATTTCCATCAGCTCATCCAGGTGATGGGAGATAAACAGGATGGAGTGCCCTCCTTCCTTAAGCCTCCGGATGACCTTAAACAGCTGTTCCCGGTCATTGGCCTCCAGGGCAGCAGTGGGTTCATCCATAATGATAATCTGCGCGTCAGCGTACACGGTTCTGGCTATCTCCACCATCTGCTTCTGGGCCAGGGGCAGATAGCGCAGAGGCCTGTCCAAATCCATATCCACATTCAGGCTGTCTCTCAGGACCTTACCCGCAATCTCCTTCATCTGCTTTTGCTTCAGGCGGGACACCAGGGTCCTCTGTGGCGTCAGCTCCCGGTTGAGGAATATGTTCTGCACCGCGTTCAGGTCCGGCATCACGCTTAATTCCTGATATATGGTACTGATTCCCAATTTCTGGGCATGGGATGCATTCTGGATATCCACCTGGTTTCCGCCCAGGAAAATGGTTCCCTTATCCATCCTGTATATTCCGCAGAGTATCTTTATCAGGGTGGATTTGCCTGCCCCGTTTTCACCGATAAGCCCTAACACCTCGCCCCTGTGAAGGGTTAAATCCACCCCCTCCAGCACTCTCACGCTCCCAAAGGATTTATAGATACCTTCCATTTTTAAAACAATATCTTCTTCTGAAAACATCCCTCCACCTCGCTCCTGCTATTCATACCACTCCAAAGGCGCCTTCCGGTACGATTCGTACTGGTCTATATCATGGCTGAAAAGCACCTGGGCATGATACCTGTTTTCCAGCTTCCGGATTCGGTCCATGGTCCGCTCAAATCCCCTTGTATCATAGGCCAGCCCCGGATACTGCATGGGAGGGCCGTAATTCATGGCAGTATTGACAGCGTCTGATGCCACTATATAATTGCCGCTTCCCGGCAGGCTCACCAGCAATCCCATCATTCCGTATGCATGGCCCGGCCCGAAATTCAGAACCCGGATGCCCGGATACAGTTCCATTTCTTCCTCGTCCATGGTTTCCCAGTTAAGGTCTGCTGCCAGCCAGGCTTCGATATCCTTTTTTATGTAGCCCCCTGAGGTTCTTCCCAATCCGTACATGCGCATGGTCTGTGTAAACTCCCGGTCACTTACAAGAATCCGTGACTTTTTAAAAAACTCCCGCGGGGGGGGGGGGGGGGGGGGGGGGGGGGGGGGGGGGGGGGGGGGGGG
>JAJQEA010000207.1 GCA_021201905.1 Clostridia bacterium | reverse complement strand
TTGCTTCGCTGCGTTAACGCAGCAAATATACGAGGATTGGAGAGAGAAAAATGTACAAGTATGTGTTAAAAAGACTGCTTATGCTGATTCCGGTTATCATCGGCATGACGTTCATTGTGTTTTTCATTCTGAACCTGTCACCGGGCGACCCGGCGGCAATCATCCTGGGTGACCAGGCATCAGCCGAGGTGCTGGCCATGAAGAGGGAGGAGCTGGGACTCAACGACCCTCTGCTGGTCCGTTACGGACATTACATGATTAATATGCTTCACGGCGACCTGGGCACATCCTATAAAAATAACCTGAGCGTTTGGTCACAGGTCATGGAGCGGTTTCCTAACACAGCGGTGCTGGCGGTGGCAGGTATCCTGGTAGCCATTCTGATTGGAATTCCCACGGGAATCATTTCCGCCAAGAAGCAGTACTCCCTGATGGATAATACAGCCATGCTGCTCTCCCTGATTGGCGTGGCCATGCCTAACTTCTGGTTCGGCCTGCTGATGGTTATTATGTTCGCATTGACCCTGGGCTGGCTGCCTTCACAGGGAATGGGTGAGGGATTCATACCTCTCATCAAGAGCCTGGTCCTTCCGGCGGTGACGCTGGGCACGGGGGCTGCCGCCATGATTACGCGTATGACCCGTTCCTCCATGCTGGAAGTTATCCGGCAGGATTACATAGACACAGCCAGGGCAAAGGGTGTTTCCGATAAGAAAATCACCACACGCCACATGCTTAAGAATGCCATGATTCCCATTATCACGGCAGTGGGACTTCAGTTCGGCACTCTTTTGGAAGGCGCCATGCTGACAGAGACCGTATTTTCCTGGCCGGGCCTGGGACGTCTCATGGTGGATTCCATCAAGTCAAAAGATATTCCCATGGTATTGGGGTCTGTTATCTTTCTGGCAATCATGTTTACCGTGGTCAACCTGGCGGTAGACATCATATACGCCTTTGTGGACCCGAGAATTAAATCACAATACAAGAGAAAGTAGGTGCAGTTCATGGGAAAGAAACATCTGATTGCCGCGGAAGCGGAAGGCGACCAGCGCTCCCTGTGGGGCGAGGCATGGCGCAGATTCAAAAAGAACCGGCTGGCCATGATTGGCATGTATTTTATCCTGGCACTAGTCATCATAGCAATAGCAACCATTATCATTGACGCGGTCACTAACAAATCCATTTACCTGAATTATGTGGTAAAGCAGGACCTGAGGGGACGTCTTCAGGGACCAAGCCTGGCACACCCCTTTGGACTGGATGAGTTCGGCAGGGACATGCTGCTGCGCATGCTGTGGGCGGTCCGGTACTCCCTGTTTATGGGGACCGTGGCCATCATCATTTCATGTATCCTCGGCGGTCTCCTGGGAGCCTTTGCAGGGTATTACGGCAAGACTGCTGACAATATCATCATGAGAATCATGGATATCCTTCTGGCCATCCCGTCCATGCTTCTGGCTATCGCCATTGTGGCGGCCCTGGGCACCAGCATCACCAATGTGCTGATTGCCATTGCCATCTCCTATGTGCCCACCTTTGCCAGGACGGTCCGGGCATCGGTGCTCACGGTGAAGGACCAGGAGTTTATCGAAGCGGCCCGATCCATTGGCTGCAGCGACTGGCGCATTATCATCAAGTACGTGATTCCCAATTCCATGGCGCCGATTATCGTGCAGGTGACCCTGGGAATCGCAGGAGCCATCCTTTCCATCGCAGGACTTTCCTTCCTGGGACTCGGCATCCAGCCGCCCACCCCTGAGTGGGGAGCAATGCTGTCCAACGCCCGAAGCTATATCTGCGACGCATGGCATGTCACCATCATTCCCGGCATGGGAATCATGCTCACCATCCTGGCCCTTAACCTGGTGGGAGACGGACTGAGAGATGCCCTTGACCCGCGCTTAAAGAGCTGATGGATGAACACTAAGAAAGGACGAGTATGACATGGCAGATAAACCATTATTGGAAGTAAAAGATCTGGTCATCCACTATGAAACGGATGACGGAGTGGTAAAGGCGCTGAACGGCGTCAATATACATATCGGCGTGGGAGAGACCCTTGGACTGGTGGGAGAGACCGGTGCGGGAAAGACCACGCTGGCAAAAGGAATTATGAGGCTGATACCCAATCCTCCGGGCAAGATTCTGGGAGGAGAGGTGATTTTTGAGGGACAGGACCTGTTAAAGCTTTCCACCAATGGAATGGAGGCCATCCGCAGCAGGGACATTTCCATGATATTCCAGGATCCCATGACCTCCCTGAACCCGGTGCTCACGGTAGGCGAGCAGATTATGGAGGTAATTGAGAACCACAACACCAGCCTGTCCAAGCAGGAAGCCAGAAAATGGGCTGAAAACATGCTGGAGAGAGTGGGAATTCCGGCGGAGCGTTTTGGGGAGTATCCCCACCAGTTTTCAGGCGGTATGAAGCAGAGGGTGGTTATTGCAATCGCCCTGGCCTGCAACCCCAAGCTGCTCATTGCGGATGAGCCCACCACGGCCCTGGACGTTACCATACAGGCCCAGGTGCTGGAGATGATATACAAGCTTAAATCCGAAAATAACACATCCATGATTCTCATTACCCATGACCTGGGAGTGGTTGCCCAGAACTGTGATTACGTGGCAATCATCTATGCGGGAGAAGTGGTGGAATACGGAACCCTGCGGGAAATATACAAGGACACGAGACATCCGTACACGGAAGGACTCTTTGGTTCCATTCCCAGCCTGACAAGCGATGTGAAGCGGCTTCAGGCCATTGACGGCATGATGCCCGACCCCACCAAGCTGCCTGAGGGCTGCGTTTTCTGCGAGAGATGCAAGTATGCGGTTCCTGAATGTTCCAAGAACCATCCGGAGATGGTGACTGTAGATGGAACCCATCAGGTCCGCTGCATCCGCTACCGCTAAGAAAAGGAGATTGACATATGCAGGAACAGAAAACAGAGATATTACGTGTGGAACATCTGAAAAAATATTTTACGACTCCAAAGGGCACTCTCCACGCGGTGGACGATGTAAACTTTTCCATCCGTACCGGGGAGACTCTGGGCGTGGTAGGAGAGTCCGGATGCGGAAAATCCACCATGGGAAGGGCTATCCTGAGGCTTCACGAACCCACAAGCGGCAAGGTTTATTTTGAGGGCAAGGATATCCTGGGCTACAACAAGAAGCAGCTGAAGGATTTGAGGAAGGATATGCAGATTATTTTCCAGGACCCCTTTGCTTCCCTGAATCCCAGGATGACGGTCAGCGAGGCAATCATAGAGCCTCTGCTGGTGCAGGGCATTTACAAGGCCAATGAAAGGGCCGCCATCACCCAGCAGGTGGAAAAAATCATGAACCTGGTGGGGCTGGCCAAGCGTCTGGTAAATACATATCCCCATGAGCTGGACGGGGGAAGGCGCCAGAGAATCGGAATTGCCAGGGCATTGGCGGTGAATCCGAAGTTCATTGTGTGCGACGAGCCTGTGTCTGCTCTGGACGTATCCATCCAGGCCCAGATCCTTAACCTGATGCAGGATTTGCAGGAGGAGCTGAACCTTACCTATATGTTTATTACACACGATTTGTCGGTGGTAAGGCATTTTTCCAATGATATCGTAGTCATGTACCTGGGACAGATGGTGGAGTCAGCGCCTGCCAAGGCACTGTTTAAGAATCCCATGCATCCATACACAAAGGCGCTGCTGTCAGCCATACCGGTTCCCGATCCGGACTTTAAGATGGAGCGCATTCTGCTAAAGGGCGAGCTCACATCGCCTATCAACCCGGAGCCTGGATGCAGGTTCGCAAAACGCTGTCCTTATGCGACGGAAGGCTGTACCAGCAATGAAATGACGTTAAAGGAAATGGAGCCAGGGCATTTTGTGAGCTGCCGCATGGTCCAGGAGCAGGGATAAATTCCGGGAAAATCCAGGGCGGATGCCTGAAACCCGGTGTTTATAGAGCAATATTGACAGAGAGAAATGTAAGAAAGAGAGGAGCTAGTATGAGAAAAACATGGAAGAAAGTCATTGCATTATCCTTAGTGGCAGCAATGGCAGTAAGTGCAGCCGGATGTTCCAAGTCCGGACAGACCTCCACGGAAGGCGGCAGCGCCCAGACGGAGGCAGGTTCCAAGGGGACAGAGGCAGGAGGAAGCACCGGCGGTTCCGGAGAGTACAAGGACACGGTTGTATGGGCACAGGGAGCTGATGTTACATCCTTAGACCCCCATCAGGGCAAGGAGACACCGGCCGTAGAGGTAACGGATCAGATTTTCGACACGCTGACCGTTGTTGACGCTGCTACCGGAGAGCTGCAGCCCCAGATTGCAGAGAGCTGGGATCAGAATTCCGATACATCCTATACATTCCACATCCGCCAGGGCGTAAAATTCCACGACGGTTCCGAGGTGAAGGCAGAGGACGTAAAGTTCTCCCTGGACAGAGCCATTAATTCCGCTGCTGTTTCCTACATTGTTGACTTTATCGACAAGGTGGACGTGGTAGACGATTATACAGTCAATGTAGAGCTGAAGGCGCCTTACGCACCGGCTCTCAGAAATCTTTCCGTACCGTTTGCAGCCATTGTACCAAAGGCAGTGGTGGAAGCGGACGAGGAAGCCTTCAAGCTTCATCCAATCAGCACCGGCCCATATAAGTTCGTAGAGTGGAAGCAGGGCGATTCCGTTACACTGGAGCGCTTTGACGATTACTATGCAGGACCGGCAGAGACACAGAAGCTGGTTATGAAGGTGATTCCTGAGGCATCCCAGAGAACCATCGCACTGGAGACCGGAGAAGTGGACCTGGCTTACGACCTGCTTCCCAACGACCTGGAGAAGGTAAGGAGCAATTCCGATCTGCAGCTGTTCGAGGCTCCATCCCTGACCTGCTACTACATTTCCATGAACATGAACAAAGCGCCCTATGATGACCAGAAGGTAAGGGATGCCGTTAACTACGCCATTGACCGCCAGCTGATTATCGACACCATTGCCAGCGGCTCCGGAGAGCCGGCTGACGCCATCATCGCACCGGCTGTATTCGGATACTTCAGCCCGGGTGCTTATGAGTATGACCCTGAGAAGGCAAAATCCCTTCTGGCTGAGGCCGGATATCCAAACGGATTTGAGACCAGCATCTGGGTTAATGACAACCAGACACGTGTAGAGGTATGCCAGGCTGTACAGGCCATGCTTCAGGATGTGGGAATCACCTGCAACATCGAGGTAATGGAATTCGGCAGCTTTATTTCCAGGACTTCTGCAGGCGAGCATGACATGGGATACTTTGGCTGGGTGACCTCCACCACAGACGCGGATTACACCTACTATTCACTGGAGCACTCCTCACAGCAGGGAGCAGCCGGAAACCGCAGCTTCATCGCAGACCCTGAGGTAGACAAGCTCATTGAGACAGGAAGAACCAGCGCAGACGAGTCCGTGAGACTGAAGGCATATGAGGATCTGGCTGTGAAGTTAAAAGAAGTAAACAACAACGCACCTATTTACTACAGCACCATCACCGCAGGCGCCAACGCCAAGGTGGAAGGTTTCGTGATGGATCCAATCGGCTACCACAAGCTGGATCATGTAAAGGTTGCAAAATAAGAGAAGTCAAAGGAGAGATGCATCATGAGATTATCAAAGATTACATGGCCAACAGCAGAACGGTATTTTAAGGAAAATGACATGGTCATTCTTCCAATCGGCAGTACGGAGTGCCATGGACGCCATATGCCGCTGGGAACCGACACCCTGATACCTGACAAAATCCTGGATCTGATTGAGGAGAAGAATGACAACATCCTCATCGCGCCCATGATTCCCTACGGAGCATGCCAGTCACTGGCTGATTATCCGGGAACCATCAACATAGATTCCGACGTACTGTACCAGTACGTATACCAGATTGTGGACGGGCTGTACAAGCACGGCGCACGGAAAATTCTGGTGCTCAACGGACACGGAGGGAATATCAAAACCATCGAGCGCATCGGCCTGGAATTTGACAAGAAGGGCGCCATGGTCGTGATGCTGAACTGGTGGCTGATGGCCTGGGATATGAAGCCGGAGTGGAAGGGAGGACATGGCGGCGGCGAGGAGACAGCGGGAATCATGGCAGTTGACCCCTCACTGGTGGACATGAGCAAGATAGACCTTCCTCTGGAAATGACCAATCTCACAGACAATCTGGTGGCAACCGGCTTTCGTACCGTGCGCTTCAAGGGTGTTGAGATTGAAATTCTCAGGAACACGCCAAAGGTAACGGACAACGGATGGATTGGACCAGATCATCCAAACACCGCTACCGTGGAGTGGGGCCAGGAGATGGTACAGACCACAGCCGACTATATCCTGGATTTGATCGAAGAGCTTAAGAAGGTTTCACTGTAAGGCTTTTGGGAAGTGAAAACTTGGATTTAAGGAATGAAGGAAAATAGATTAATCAACGCAGATTAATTAAAGCAGAATTAAGTAAAGCAGATGCAGTGCCGCAGGCATGGTATGGCAGGAGCGGTACCATGTGATGCGGCACTTTGCGTCTCATACCTGGAGGAAATCATGGCAAACATAAAAGAAATCGAAGCGTTGACCAA
>JAJQEA010000099.1 GCA_021201905.1 Clostridia bacterium | reverse complement strand
CGGAGAATCAACTGTCCCCTGTACGAAATGTTCAGGGGGATATTGGCAAACACCCTGGCGTTGGGCGTAATGACCTCGCCAATCTCTCCGTTTCCCCTAGTAACCGCCTTTGCCAGGGTTCCCTCCTCATAGGTTAGCACAATGGTAAGACCGTCCATCTTCCAGGACAGCAGCCCCTTCTGGTCTCCCAGCCATTCCTGTAAATCCTCCACACTCTTTGTCTTGTCCAAAGAAAGCATGGGAGAACCGTGAGTCTCCTTAGGCAGCTCGCTTAATATCTCATATCCCACCTGCTGCGACGGGCTTCCTGACAAGGTGACCCCGGTTTCCTTTTCCAGGGATACCAGCTCGTCATACAGCTTGTCATATTCAAAATTGCTCATGATTTCCCGGCTTTCCTGATAATAAGCCTTTCCTGCTTCCCGCAGGACGGAAACCAGTTCCTTCATTCTCTGAATCCTGTCTTCCATTCCGCTCTCCTGATTATCGATTCTTTCTCTCCTTAAGGGACAGACTGGAGGAGCCCTTAAGCAGCCCTGTAAGCTCCTCATACTCCTCCTTCGTTATCTGGCGGTAAGCGCCAGTCCTCAAATTGCCCAGTCGTATGTTCATGATGCGCACCCGCACCAGCCGCTTTACCTGGTAGCCGCAGACTTCACACATCCGCCGTATCTGCCGGTTCAGGCCCTGGGTGAGAATGATGGAAAATGTATTCCGGTCCACCTTCTTCACCTTGCAGGGCCTGGTCACCTGGTCCAGTTCAGGAAGCCGTATCCCTCCTGCCATCTGTTCCAGAAAACGTTCCGTCACCGGCTTATCTATGGTGACAATATACTCTTTCTCATGAGCATTTCCGCTTCTCATGATTTTATTCACCAGATCCCCCTGGTTTGTCATGAGAAGCAGTCCCTCTGAATCCTTATCCAGCCTTCCCACGGGGTAAATCCGCTCAGGATACCCCAAAAAGTCCACGATATTCTCAGCTCTGTCCTTGTCGGTGGTGGTGCACACAATGCCCTTTGGCTTGTTCACCGCCAGAAGCACCGGCCTGGGCTTGTGGCTTTTGTCCACCCGGACCATCTTTCCATTGCAGACCACCTTCTGTCCAGGTGTTACCTTCTGCCCCATGGAGGCAGGGCGGTTGTCCACCAGCACCTTGCCGGCCTCAATCAGGCGGTCCGCCTCACGTCTGGAGCAGACTCCCATCTGGCTCAGCCATTTATTCAAACGTTCTTCCATTTTCTCCCGCTTTCTTCTGTCATTTCCGCATTCCCTACCGCTTCTCAGCAACCGGATGGGCCGCGATAAACATGGCATCCCCAAAAGAGAAGAAATGGTAACGATCCTTCACCGCTTCCCGGTAGGCGTCTAAAATATGCTCCCGCCTGGCCAGCGCGCTGACCAGCATCACCAGTGTGGACTGGGGCAGGTGGAAATTCGTAATCAGGGCATCCAATACCTTAAAACGGTAGCCCGGATAAATGAATATCTCTGTCCAGCCGGTTCCCGCCTTAAGCACGCCGTCCTCTGTGGAGGCCGATTCAACGGTCCTGCAGCTGGTGGTGCCCACGCAGATGACCCGGCCTCCGGCCGCCTTGGTGTCATTGACCTTCTTTGCCTCGGACTCCTCCACAATATAAAACTCGGAATGCATATGGTGGTCCTGGACATTCTCCACCTTCACAGGGCGGAATGTGCCCAGACCCACATGGAGGGTCACGTGGGCAATCTTCACGCCCATGCCCTCGATCTCGGCCAAAAGCTCCTGCGTAAAATGCAGGCCGGCCGTAGGCGCTGCCGCGGATCCTTCATGTCTGGCATACACGGTCTGGTAGCGGTTCTTATCCTTCAGCTGGTGTGTAATATAAGGCGGCAGAGGCATCTGGCCCAGCTGGTCCAGGATTTCCTCAAAAATCCCCTTGTAATGGAACTGAATCAGGCGGTTTCCGTCATCCACGGTATCCACCACGGTTCCTGTCAGCAGGCCCTCGCCGAATTCGATGACCGTCCCGGGCTTAGCCTTCTTGCCCGGGCGCACCAGGGTCTCCCATATATCATTTTCCCTGCGCTTCAGCAGAAGTATCTCTATTTTGGCCCCCGTATCCTTCTTCACCCCGAAAAGCCGTGCCGGTATGACCTTTGTATCGTTAATTACCAGGCAGTCCCCGGGCCGTAAGTATTCCGTGATATCTTTAAAAATTCTGTGCTGTATCTCCCCTGTTTCCCGATCTAACACCATCAGCCTCGACGCAGAACGGTCCTCCAGGGGGTCCTGGGCAATCAGTTCTTCCGGCAGTTCATAATCAAAATCCTTTACATCCATGGTCAATCTTATCCTCCAAGCCTATTCTATCTTCACACTGGAACCGCCTTCTGTACCGGAACCGCCTTCTGTACCGGGACTGCCTGCCGTGCCGGAACCAGCCCCCTGGCTTTCCTGGGCGGCTGCCGGTGCTCCTTCACTCTCCTGGGTATTTGTACCTTCCGATCCGGCAGGGACATTCTGTATCCCTTCTCCCTGGGAATTCTGGCCCGCGCCGGCAGACGGGTCCTGGGAGGGCTGTCCGCCCCCGGATTCCCGTCCTTCACTGCCTTCCTCCTCCAGAATAACCGTACTGTCTCCTGTCCCGGTCTCTTCCTCGGAGGAATGGACCACTGCCCCGTTCCTTAAATCCTTGTAAATTCCCGCAAGAACCGTATCACTCTCAATAGCCTGTCTCAGCCTCTCATTGACCTGGTTGGACAGCAGCTTCACATCCTCAGACTGGTTCTGCTTTGCCACATAATCCGCCTCATCACCCACTACATTCTCACGGATCATGTAATTGCCGTCATCATTCTTGACCACATAGCACCACATAAGGCCCGGCGCCAATGTCTCCACGCGCCTGAACTTCACTTCATAGGTGACATAGGCCACATAGGAATCCGCTGTAAGCCCAGGCTTGGTATAGCAGACGATATCCACATAATCCTCGATGTATACCGCCTCATTCTTCAGTTCTTCCTTGCGCGCCTCCAGCCCTGTATCATCGCTTTTCCCGAATATCCGGTACAGCGTCTGGGCATCCTGGTCCACCTTTGCCTGAAAATACTCGCTAATCAGCTGGTTTACCTGGGGTATCTCGTCCTTCTTCAGCTCATACTGGGAAAAATCCGTGGTGTACTGGTTATTGTCCGGCTCCACCCCTTCCTCCTCCGGCGTAGCGGAGCTGTCGCTGCTTATATTGATATCCTCATCCGAGGAAAGTGATACGTCCGTTGGGGCGGATGCTTCCTTATCCGACGGCTTCCTGTCCATCACCAGTATGATTGCCACCAGCACCAGCACAATAACCAGCGGAATTGCCGCCATGCGTATATATTTTATCTTATCGTCCGCAGAACGTCTGCTGCCTGTCCTTCTTCTGTTTTGTCTCATGATTCAGTCCTCCTGTCCCGACTGCGAAGCCCGGAGTATGTTAGTATTCAAGTATCTCCGCTCTATTCTAGCAAAAAGCGGTTCAAATTGCAATCTGTACCAAAAAAAATACCGCAGATAATCCAAAGCTGAAACAGATTATCTGCGATATCCTGACAAGGTATGCCATCCCCCGGCAATAACTCATTCTTTTATCCTGCAAACATCCCTTGAAAATGTATGCGGCCCTCTGCCAGCGGCCTTTCATTCTCAGGCATATGTATCATATTTTATTTGTCCCGGTTCTTAAGCATCTCTTTAACCACCCCCGTCAATGCAAACAGCGCAATCGCATTGGGAATAACCATTAACTGGTTAAACATATCTGATAATGACCATACCAAATCACTTTCCCCGATTGTTCCAAGGAAGATAAATACCAAAGCTGCAAGCATAAAGGGTTTTTGTGCTTTTTTTCAAATAGATACGTCACATTAATTTTTGCAAATAAGTTCCACCCAAGAATCGTGGAAAACGCGAAGAAGAACAGACAAATGGCCACGAAAACAGCTCCGGCCTTGCTTCCGTACACAACACCAAAGGCCACCTGGGCAAGGTTTGTATTTTTTAATGTCTCTGCCGCCTCTCCCACATAACCGTTTGCCAAAGGACCATTTCCCGCATACAGTGTGGAAATAATCACCAATGCATTGAGCGTGAGAACGATAAAGGTGTCAATGAATACTCCCACCATTGCCACACGGCCCTGCTCATGTGGGTTTTTCACCAATGCAAGTGCATGGGCATGAGGTGTGGAACCCATACCGGCTTCATTTGAAAACAGGCCTCTTTTTGCTCCCTGGCTGACAGCCGTCTTAATTGCTATACCAAATCCACCGCCAATAATTGCCTGTGGCTGGAATGCGTATTTAAAGATCAGGCCAAATGTTTCCGGAATATACTGAAACCGGGCAATGAGTACGCCCAAACCGCCGATCAGGAAAAAAGCCGCCATGACCGGAACCAATTTTTCAGTAACAGAAGCAAGCCGGTCTACGCCTCCCATGAAGATAAATCCGCAAATGATAACGAGGATGATGCCGACCACCCAGGAAGGAATCCCGAATGCCATCTGAATGGTGGAGCCAATCGAGTTGGACTGCACCATACATCCAAAGAATCCAAGCGCAAGTATAATCGCGACCGAAAAAAAGCCTGCCAGGAATGTTCCGAATTGTCCGTTAAAGGCTGTCTTGATATAGTACACCGGTCCGCCCTGAATATTGCCCTCCCCATCTGTAACGCGGGTCTTCTGGGCTAATGTTGCTTCCGCGTAAATAGTAGCCATGCCCAGAAAAGCAATCATCCACATCCAGAAAATAGCTCCTGGTCCGCCCACAAGAATCGCTCCGGCTGAACCAACAATATTGCCGGTTCCAACCTGTGCCGCGATTGCGGTTGCAACCGCCTGGAATGAACTCATTCCGCCTCCCTGGGAACCGCCGTGTAGTGAAAAGCCGCCAAAAAGCTGTTTCAGCCCTTTCCAAAGATACCTCTGAACACAATTCGTTTTGATTGTATACCAAAGTCCCACAGCCACCAAAAGAAATACAAGAATGTAATCAGAAAGGTATGAATTAATGGTATTAACTATCTGCAGCATATAATGTCTCCTCCTATATATAAGTGTATGGTTTTCGTCCCCGGGAAATTAAATGGCAATGGGGATTACTGGAATTGAAAGCCTATGCCACCTCCTTGTTTCTCATCCTCCTTATGCTGAGACGTCATATAATGGATGGCTCTGTGTATCCATGTTCTGTTATACCAAGATGCTTATATGTTCAAAGACTTCTCTTCGGCATTCCCTGAAGTTCTGGCAAGTATACAGGTACATTCTTTCATATGGAGTGGAATGACTCTGTGCATACCATAATCACAGGAATTTCCTATCCGGCTGAAGAAGTGGAGCCTTTCCTTGCCGGACAGGCAGTGATCCGAAGGCACATCTTACTGCTTTTAATTGGCGGATCTTCATATATATGCTGCTCAAGTTAAAACATATAATTTCCTAAAAACCAACCGTACATTTCACTTTAGTAACAGTATACTCCTTAAATTTTCCAAAATCAATTGTATATTTGCACTTTCGTGTTAAGATTGTGTGAATATTTTAAAAAATAAACGACTTTTTAACACTTTAGCTAGTGCTGGATGCAGCACTAGTACCATATTCCAAGTCCCTGAAACAGGAAATGCCGCAGAATCAAGGTTTGACTTGACTCTGCGGCATCCGCAGCCATTAAAAATATGCAATCAAAAATGCGTCTGATAGGAATCGAACCTACGCACGCGGCTCCGGAGGCCACTGCTCTATCCACTGAGCTACAGACGCATCCTTATTATGATACTATACTTTCCCGGAAACTTCAAGTCCTAATTTTACACTTTTATCCTTTTCTTCTTTCCCACCAGCTTAAACACAGAATCCATCAGAAATACAGCCAGGGCAATGGAGCCCGCAATCTGAAGGGTTTCCACCAGATAATACATGGATTCTTCCCTGCTGTTGCGGATCACATAGTACACGCTGTTATAAATGGATGTGCCGGGCACCAGGGGAAGGATTCCCGGCACCAGGAACACACTGACCGGAGTCCTGAATATCCTGGCAAACAGATGTCCCATAAGGGCCACGGACAGACTGGAAAGAAACGCTCCCAGTATCATGGAGCCGGAGCCCGCCTTTACCAGCAGATATACCAGCCAGCACACCCCGCCGGTCAGCCCTGACCAGCCCAGATATTTTCTCGGCATCTCTAACACCAGCCCGAAGCTGAGCACTGCCATAAACGAGCCTGCCACCTGAATCGCTGCTACCATAATCTGCCTCCTCCCGTCAGCTGATGGAACAGGGCCATGCCTGCGCCCACTCCGGCCGCAACCGCCAGCGCAGTCACCACCGCCTCCAGCATCCTGGCTGCCCCCGAGGAATAATCCCCGTTCAGGGTATCCCTTACCGCCGTGGTAAAGATAACGCCGGGCAGCAAAGGCATGATGGCGCTGATGATAACCACGTCATTGCTGGCCCCTGTCAGAATCCACCGGTTCATGGCCAGGGCGGCAATCCCGATGGTGAACGTGCCCAGCCCGTTGACGCAGAAATCATTGAATCCCAGACCTGATATGGCGTACACCACCAGTCCCAGAATCC
>JAJQEA010000199.1 GCA_021201905.1 Clostridia bacterium | reverse complement strand
TCCTTGATTTGTCTGATGAATAACACGAAACCTTTGATCTGCATCCACATAATAATCACATATATTTGATGATCCATCTGTAGAACCATCATCAACAATAATAACTTCTATATTTTTGTATCGTTGTTTCGATATACTATTAAGACATTTATCTATATATTTATAAACATTAAATACTGGGACAATTATACTAATCAATGGTTCATTCATAACAATTCCCCTTCATCACCTCATCAAACAGGTTTTCTATCCTTCTGATGTATTCCTCAATATTAAATCTTGCTATCGATTTCCTGCAATTTTCCATAATCTTCTGTTTATCTGCAGCCAATAGTGCCATCATTGCTTCGGCAGCTTCTTCATCTGTTTCCACAGTCCTGCCACACTGCTGATTATCCGCAAGTATACGTGCCCCGCCTATCATAGAGGATACAAAAGGTTTATCCAATGCAACACTTTCTAAAAGCGCCATCGGAAAGCCTTCCGATTTAGAAAACATTCCACATATATCACATTGCGCTATAATTGGAAAAGGATTATCATAATATCCCAAAATATGAACGTTATCCTTCAGCCCCATATCCATGGCTTTTTTGCAAATCTCTTCCGCCAGAACACCATAGCCTAAATAATACAAATGAGCCCTGGGTTCCCGGCTGTGGACCTTTCTGAATATATCCAACAAACGAATCGGGTTTTTGTTATTCTCTAAACGCCCAACCGAAAGAATCGCGGGATGCTGTAGGACAACATCAGAATAAGATTCCGCTTTTTCCCTGACTTGTTTCAAATCAATCCCATTGTAAATAAGATGCATTTTTTTCTGATGTTCGGGAAATACATCAATAAGCGATTGTGCAGTAATATCACTGATGGCAACAATTACGTCAGCTTTTTCAAACGCAAGGCTCTGCAATTTCCGTTCTTCTTCCATCTTCTTCCCGGCAAGGTTATAGACATCGCCATGAATCCAGGAAATACATTTTTTTCCAGGCGGCAAAAGGAATGATGGCTTTAGATAATTAAAGGACACATACAAATCGTAATCTTGGGGAATATATTCTGTAATTACCTTGTCCCACTCATGATATACATAATACATTCTTGCCTTCCGTTCCGGATGATCCGCCTCAACATAATAAGGATAGATTTTAATTCTTTTATTTACAGGCTCTGTTTTTATCGTATCATGAATGATTTCCATAATTCCAATCTGGTATTTTTCAGGGCTTAAGCGATTTACAATATTGGTAAGCAACGTTTCCGCACCGCCACCTTTTGAATAGGTGTTAATGATAAAAAACTTTTTTCATTTCATAATGTCCTCTTCCAAAGCCTTATATTCTTCAACTGTATCAATCTCAAATATTTCTTCATTTCCAACTTCAATTACAACTGGACAAATACGATTTGTCACCTTATCCACTGCCTCATCCCAAAACAGGTTCTCGTGTCCAGGTTTCATATAGAACTGTTTAATCACATCCCTGATTACAGCGGCATCCTCTTTCTTCCAATAAGAAATCCCAACCATATTATAGCAGTCTGTTCCACCTTTATGGATACTGGTAATCCTCCCACCCTCTGTTTCAAATATCCAGTCATCTGAATATCCTGATACCAACTTTCCAAAATATCCTGATTTTCCCTCTACCTTATTTAAAACATTTTCATTCTTTACAAACAAATCCGCCTCACACACAAAACAATCGGCACTTCCCAATATTTCCCCTACCGCTGCCATGGATGAGATATTATTTTTTATCATGTACTCCGGATTCTCTATCAATTCAACCTCAGGGTATTTTTTACAGAGATAACCAAACTGCTCTTTCATATATCCCACAACAATATAAATCTTCAATACTTTTCTTAACTGCAATGCTGTAATAATTGTCTCGATTAATACTATATCTCCGATTTTAATCAAAGGTTTAGGCGTTGTATTAGTTAACGGCCACATTCTCTCCCCCAGGCCGGCTGCCATGATTATCGCTATTTCCTTTTCCAACTTATTAGACTCTCCTTTTCCCCAGAATTTGCTTAATTAATCGGGATTCGTATCTGCATTTTTTTTAATACTTCTGTTAGCACCTTGAAAAAATCGTAAATATCCTGTCCGTCGATAGCGCCTAATGCACATAATCGGAATGAATTATTACCCGCCACTTTTCCTGGATATATTGTAAATCCCCGCTCATAACAATAATCGTGTATCTTTAAAAAATCCCAGGCACTATCATCCGGGTATCTAACTGCAACAACTAAATCAGACTGCAGTTCCTTATCAATCAGACATTTGAATCCCAGCTTTTCTATCCCCTCATGAATCGCCTCAAACACCCTGGTATGTCGATTCCACTTTTCTATCTCGCCCTCTTCCCAGTACTCCTTCAGCGCTTGCCTTAACGCATATATAACCTGAACCGGAGGTGTAAAATGCATCTCACCTGTTCTTCTAAAATAATCATATTGCATAAACAGATTACAATAATAGGAACGTTTGGGATAATCAGCTGACTTTTCAATTAACTCCTTATTTCCTATAATAAAAGCCAAACCTGCCATAGCAGAAATCCCCTTTTTTGAGCGGATGCCATACAAAAATCGATGTGATCCTGCTCCAAATCAATTGGAATCATCGTATAAGAAGAAGTAGTATCAACAATAAATACTGCATGATACTGATGAACCAGTTTACCAATATCCCTTATTGGATTTAACAGACCGGTTCCTGTTTCATGATGGGTCGTATAAACCAAAGCAATATCCCTGTTTTCCTTAAGCGTTCTCTCAATCGCCTCCATATCCGGTCTCTGATTATACGCAAAGCTTAAATTAATATAATCAAGTCCATATGAACTACAAATCTCTACTGCCCGCTGGCTATATGCTCCATTATTAATTACCAGCACTTTTTTTCTTTTGGCAATAGTGAATTCAGGCATATATCCATACTAATTGTCCCTGAACCGCAAAATGGTACCGCAGTGTATTTGTCCGAAGTTCCGTGTGCAATACGCACTAACTCCTCTCGAATTTCATTCATCATACTAGTAAACTCTTTTTCTCTCGGACAAATATCTGGTACAATCTGAGCCATTTTAACAGTATCTGTTGTAGTTGCCGGACCCGGATTTAATAATATATTTCTTTTCAAATTCACTTTAATCCTTTCTCCTAGACAGTCGTAATAAATAATTCATTACACATTATCTATTAATGTAATGATTTTTTTAAATGGAGTTAACTGGTCCTCAACTTCTTCTGTCCTATGATTTCGTAATATCATTTTTGCAGTATGCTCCATGGTCGGAAACGCGCTTCGAGTCAGTTGGTTTGCATAAATAACTATATTTATTCCATGTTGTATCAACTCTGACTCATATGTACTACAGAATGTAGTTGGAACCACCACCAAGGGTGTTTTGCTATTTTCTAAGCGGAATCTGTCACAAAATTCAAATATTTCATCTGGTTCTGCCTTTCTGGAATGAATCATGATTCCGTCAGCCCCTGCCTGCACATATGCTCTGGCTCGTTTTAATGCATCCTCTATTCCTTTTTCCAATATAAGGCTCTCAATACGAGCAATAATCATAAAATCCTGTGTTCTCTGAACCTTTTTTCCGGCATGTATTTTCTGGCAGAAATTTTGCATACTATCCTGTGTCTGCTGGACCTCTGTTCCAAATAGGGAATTCTTTTTCAGTCCAATTTTGTCTTCAATAATAATTGCAGATACTCCTATCCGCTCCAATGTCCTAACATTATATACAAAATGCTCAATTAAGCCTCCTGTATCCCCATCTAGGATAATCGGCTTTGTAGTTACATCCATGACTTCTTCAATTGTTCGAATTCTGGAGGACATATCCACCAATTCAATATCCGGCTTCCCCTTCATAGTAGAATCACAGAGAGAGGATATCCACATTGCATCAAACTGATCCAGCGCCCCCTGACTCTCAACAACTGTTTTCTCGGCAATTAAACCGGTTAAGCCACTATGGACTTCTATTGTTTTAACGACATTGCACAAATCAATCAGTTTATGGAGTCTTCCTCTGCGAAACTCCGGCATAGCAAGCTTTTCTCTGGACATATCCTCAACCCGTTTAATTGAATCATTCCATGTGTAAGGAACCTCCAGCAGTTCCCCTCCATACTTTTTTAAGTTGTAAAGCACATTGTTCCTGATGACTGCCTCCGGACCAGTCTGCCAGTTATCACCATGTATCACATAGTCCGGTCTCAGTTTATCCAAAATCTCGTCATAGAATATCTCATTCTGAACTACAACCCCGGATACTCCTTCAATGTTTTCAATCATAGCAACTCTTTCATCAAAGCTAATCGTAGGAAACCGATTATACCGAATCATTTGATAATCACACAAAACTCCTACAATCACCTCTCCGTATTTCTTTGCCTGATTGATGACATTCAAATGGCCTTCATGGATTACATCTGTACAAAAGCAAGTGTAAACCTTTTTCATCCTACCACTCCCTCATGCTTCATAAACATCTCTTTATTTTCCTTTGTTGACTCTGCCGGCCTTCCAAGATTTGCTCTGGATTCAAGAGAAACAGATATATCAAGAAAGGTCATCTCATCTTTTTTACGGATTTTATCCAACGCTTCTTCTAACTCCACTTCATCCTTCACACAGTAAACCTTTTTATACCCTGCTATTTCCGCAAAACCACCATACGAAATCCCAGCCGCGCCGGTCGGCATACCGCCAACAGATTCATGCGCTTCATTATTTAGGCAAACATGAACCAGATTATCAACCGGATATTTTCCCAGCACAGCCAGACTGCCCATATGCATCAGTATTGATCCGTCCCCATCTAGACAAAAAACCTTAGATACCTTATTTCTGTTTGCCAATTGATACGCAACCATGGAAACATGTCCCATTCCCCCAACAGTCAAAAAAAATCTGGTTGTGGTTTCCAAAAATCCTCTCACATTGCTCATAAAGTTCTCTTGATATTTTTCCTGTGGTGGACACAACAGAATCCTCAAGCTTAAGCTGTTGGACAATCATTTCAATTGCGCGTTCCCTAGCAAGAGAAAACTTATTTGCACGGACTGTTACACATCTCTTGTCAAAAGTCCCCGGTTTCACAATAAGGGCATATTGACGATTATTGGAAAACGCTTTCTGTGCCCTATCTAATGCCTGCCCCAGTATATCCTGTGTTGTTTCATTGTCAATAATCGTATATTCTATCTCTAAAATATGGAGCAGTTCTGTTGTTATCCGACCCATAAACTTATGCTGCGGTTCATCCTTCTCCCCTGGTTCTCCCTGCCATCCAATGACAAAAAGCATGGGAATTCCATAAACTTCTGAATGAGTCAGGGAAGTAAAGGGATTTACCGCATTTCCAAGTCCACTGTTCTGCATATAAATGCAGGCAGGTCTTCCGGTCGCTAAATACTCACCAATTGCAATTCCAACTGAGGCCCCTTCATTTTCCGGGACTATATGATATTCAAAAAGACCTGAACCTTCATTACCAATATAATCACAAAAAGTTTTTAATGTGGAATCTGGAATCCCTGTTATCGTTTCAATCCCCAGCTCATGTATTTTTTTAACAAAAAATTCTGCCTGCATCCTACTCCACCTTTACCTTGTCAATATCACATACAGTTAAATCTTTTTTTATTAATTCAAATAAGTTCCAGGCCAACTCCTTATTTTTATATCTTTCATCTGATTCAGTCAATGTAAGTTCCATCATTCCATTGGAATAAATGATAAGTTTATAACCAGTTTGAAAAATAAACGCTTCAAACGCCAACAAATCCTGCTCCCTGCCAACAATTTTATACAAAACCCGAAAATTGGGATTATATAATTCAGACCGGGCCACCTTTATATATTCGGTGTTTCTCCTTTGGAAAGCTTTATTTTGCATGAGACTTATTACAATTTCATTCAATGACATCAGTGATATAATCTGAGTATCCTTGCCAGATTCCTGTTCCGGAGATTGAATCATATATGGAATCCGGATCCATTCTTCTGCACAGGTATATTCCAACTTGGAAATTTCCTCAAGCCTGCTATCCTTATCCAAAATCAAATTGCCATGATCTGCATATATAACCATGCGGCAATTCATCTTATTTATAAGAGGAGTAACAATATCATCTAAATAGCGAAGTGCATCTATATGCTGTTTCTCATAATCGGTTCTAAGCCGACCGCCCTTTTGCGGCAGAAAGTCAAACAACATCGCGGTTCCTTCTGAGATGAGTTCTTCTGTTGTATATGGATTGGAAAATGTAAAATGGCTTTCATATAAAATATGGATATAAAATAGACCATTTTGCAATTCACACGCATCCATTATAAAATCCCATATCTTTTCAGATGCTGTCTGGAACGCTCCACTATGGTGGATTTTTTCACTTTCTACAAAATCACTCTGATCTGTATAAAAGAAAATCGGCCTATTCTGCTCTCTTGCTTCGCATATAAATCTGCACTCATCCTCTTCCAGAAGGATGCGGTTATAATATCTAGTCCTTACATCTTGGTTTTCGCTGTATACCGGAATCAGGCTTTCATAAGTGGATGTGGAATAGGAA
>JAJQEA010000009.1 GCA_021201905.1 Clostridia bacterium | reverse complement strand
ACATAGGATATGCCAGGGAGTATTTCTCATATCTCATTCCGGGTATCCCCTTTTTCATGTTTGCCAATGCCATGAATTCCGTTATCCGCGCAGACGGCAGCCCCCAGTTTGCCATGTTTTCCACCCTCATCGGCTGTGTGCTCAACGTTATTCTGGATCCGGTGGCTATCTTTGTGCTGGGATGGGGAATGAGAGGAGCTGCCCTGGCTACCATCACCGGCCAGATTGTATCCGCCCTTTTGGCGGTTTACTATCTGTTTAAGCCCAAATCCTTCCGCCTGAAGCCTGTAAGCTTTAAGCCGGATGCAGAGATACTGAAGCATGTCCTGCCTTTGGGCATCAGCAGTTTTCTTACCCAGGTGTCTATCGTGGTCATCATGGCGGTTATGAACAATGTGCTGGTAATTTACGGGGCCCAGTCAAAATATGGGGCGGATATTCCAATGACCGTGGTGGGGATTGTTATGAAGGTGTTCCAGATCGTGATTTCCATTGTGGTGGGAATTGCGGCCGGAGCCCAGCCAATCGTAGGATATAACTATGGTGCGGGATTATGGCACAGGGTGAAGCTGATTTTCAGAACAATGATGATAGCCGAGTTCAGTGTGGGCCTGGTTTCCATGATATGTTTTGAGGTGTTTCCCGTGCAGATTATCAGCATATTCGGCAGCGAGGACGGTTTGTACAATGAATTCGCGGTGCTGGCCTTCCGCATCTTCCTGGGCGGAATTGTGCTCTGCTGTATCCAGAAATCATGCAGCATTTTCCTGCAGTCCATGGGTAGGCCCGCTCTTTCCATGGTGCTGTCCCTTCTCAGGGACTTCGTGTTAAGCGTGCCTTTAACCCTGCTGCTGCCGGGATTCTTTGGGGTGACAGGGGCCCTGTACTCCGGCCCTGTGGCGGATATTGTCTCCTTTGGGGCGGCAGTGCCGATCATGGCAATGGTATTCAGAACATTTAAACGCCTGGAGGATGGGGAAGTGGCCCTGTCCGGGGCATCCGCGGGGAGACTGGCCGTGGAAAGAAAGACATGTTAGAATAAAAGACAGGAGCGCCGGGAAATCATCCTTTCAAACGATGGTTTTCCGGCGCTATGCCATTTCATTTATCTGTCATGTTCGCCCAATGTCCGCTGCAGGTCCTTCATCAGCGTATCCAGGGATACACGCTCCAATTCCGTTTTCATTGCGCTTATGGCGTTGTCCACATACGGGCGCATCAGCCCGTAAATATTCTTTCCCACCGGGCAGCGGTCGGAACCTTCGTGAAACTTGAAAATCTCATCGGTTTCATCGGTTTCCACAGCGCAGTATATGTCCCGCAGGGTTATGTCCCCCAGCTTTCTTGCAAGGGTAACGCCGCCGTTCTTACCGGCGGAGGAATCTATTATCCCTTTACTCTTTAGTTCCAGAAAAATATTTCTTATGGTTACCGCATTTGTTCCGGTGCTTCTGGCAACAAAATCGCTTGTCACCCTCTGAGCTTCTCCAAAACGGGAAATGAGCAGCAGAGCGTGGACTGCGATGGGAAAACGTTTACTAACCCGCATCATATCACCTCAAAGCCATTGTACCACTTATTGATATAAAAAGCAATTGTAGTTATTGACTTTACAATTATGCTGTGCTATATTGTAATTATTAACATTACATTTAGGAGGTAGTCTTATGGAAACATTAAGAGCAATAGCAAAACGGAAATCCACAAGAAATTTCAATCCCGACAGGAAGGTTCCGGAACATCTGCTTAAAACAATTCTGGAGGCAGGCTGTGCCGCTCCGGTGGGAGCGGGGGATGCCCCATCCCTTCATCTGACCGTGGTTCAGGACGCGGAGGCGCTGGCTTCCATCAATAAAAACGCTCAGGAAGCCTTAAAGGCAGAGGGGAAGAATTTCCTGTGCGGTACTCCCGCCCTGGTCATTGTCTCAGCTTCCGATAAACAGAAATTCCCCAACATCCAGTATGCCAACGCGGCCTGTATGGTGGAAAATATGCTGATTGCGGCCACGGACGCGGGTTTGGACAATCTCTATCTCTGGGGCTCCATGGCAGCCCTTGCAGGCAACAAAGAGCTGTGCGCCGGGTTAGGCATTCCGGAGGGCTTTACGCCTGTTTCAGCGGCAGCCCTTGGCTATAGCGATGGTGGCGAAGCGCCGGAGAGGGAGCTGACAATTTCCAGAACTATCAACTATGTTTAACTGAATCTTAATAAGCTCTGCGCCCTGCGTCACAGAAGGGGCGCAGATTTTTTTGACTTTTCATTAGCGGGGTAATATAGTACAATCATTCCAACAGCACAAAAGCTAGTACTAGTGGCACGGGAGGAATGTTTGAATGGAGACAGAAAGAAATCAACACAGGGACCAGGACAGTGAGGCAAAACGCATGGAGGAGGGACGCCTGTATTTTCCGGGAAATGAGGATATTATGAAGGAGCAGATGGACTGCATGGAGCTGCTCTATGATTACAATGCAACCAGGCCAAAGGAAAGCGCCAGGCGTGCCGGTCTGCTGGCGCGGATGTTCGGCTCCATTGGACGGGACTGCTATATTGAACCGCCTCTTCACAGCAACTGGGGAGGCAGACACGTGTATATGGGGGACTTTGTCTATGCCAACTTTAACCTGACGCTGGTGGATGACGGGGAGATTTATATTGGCTCCCATTGCATGATTGGGCCCAATGTGACCATTGCCACGGCAGGACATCCGGTGGAACCGGGGCTTCGCAGGAAAGGAATCCAGTTCAACATGCCGGTGCGCATTGGCGAGAATGTGTGGATAGGGGCGGGAGCCGTGGTAGTGCCGGGAGTTACCATTGGGGATAATTCCGTGATTGGCGCGGGAAGTGTGGTTACCAGGGATATCCCCGCCAATGTGGTGGCGGTGGGAAACCCGTGCCGTGTCCTCAGGGAGATAGGGGAACGGGACAGGATGTATTATTACAGGGACAGGAAGATTGATATGTGATAATGGTATGCAGCATTGAGTCAGGTGTTCACGGCAGGAGGTACAGCGATGTCAGATATAGTATATAAAATATTTCCCAGGTATTATTACCCAAAATATACCCATGAGCAGATAAGGCGTGGGGCCGGAATGCTTGAGATGACCGTAAAAGGCAGAATTACGTTTACCAACTATGAAAGCGTGCAGTTCATTGACTGCGGCAGCGAACTGGAGCACATATTCTGTCCGTGGTGCGGCCGTGAGGTGGACATGGAGTTTTGGCAAAGGGCCATGTCCGCCGCATATGACGGCAGCGCATTTAAGTACCTGGGAGTAGGGATGCCCTGCTGTCACCAGCCGTCCTCGCTGGATGAGCTCATTTATGTGAAGCCGTGCGGATTCGCTACCTTTGTAATTGAGGTATGGAACCCGGAGGAAATGCCGTCCGTGGTTGATTTGCATGAGATGGGAAAATGTTTTGGAAATGTCCACTTTTTCAGGATGATTTCGGTCCGTGTCTGAGCTTTTTGTGCGTGGCAAGAGGGCGGGAATCACAAAAAAGCGTGTCCCCACATATACCATACCGGTGTGTGCAGACACGCTTTTAAAATGAATTTTATTTATTATTTCACCTTACCCAGCCGCTTTTTCGTATACTTCTTAGCCTTGCATTTACAGTGGCCGCATCCCGCGGCCAGGTGCATGGCTTTTTTGACTTTCTTAAAGGAATCAGCGCCCTCTTCAATTGCCTTTTTAATATCGTCCTTTGTCACCTTAAAGCAGGGACATATGTACTTATCCTTTCCCATCACAGCACCAGTGAGGGAGCGGTGTAGACCCTTGCCGCCAGTTCGGAATCCAGCATGTAGAGTCCCTTGGGATCGTGGCCGAACAGGTCGAAATGCTTTACCAGTTCACTGGCGTTCTTCTCCTCTTCACCCTGCTCCTTTACGAACCAGTCCAAAAACTGCATGGTACGGAAATCCTTAACAGAATACGCGGCGTCATAAATATCATGGATAAGACCGGTCACATAGTTTTCGTGCTCCAGCCCGGCAGTGAGAGGTCCTTTGAAGTCCTCAAATACCTTGTCCGGCTTGGCGATGGCCTCCAGGGTTATTTTCTCTCCGTTGTTCTGCAGATACTGGATGAACAGCATGGCATGGTCCCGTTCCTCCTGGGCCTGGACCTGGTACCAGTTGGAAAAGCCGTTCAGCTCTGCGTCCTTGTAGTAGTTGGCAAAATCCAGATACAGATAAGCGGAGTAAAATTCTTTGTTTACCTGTGTGTTAATAAGTTCTGCTACCTTTTTATCTAACATGTACAGCCTCCTTCAATATATAATTATAATTTAATAATTATGTTCAGGTGTATCTCCATCATACTTGTTTTATATGCCTTTGGCAAGAAAAATCTGGGGATTTGGAGCATTTTGGGGGAATTTGGATCCGGGGCCGGCCCCATTTGTCAGAAGAGCTCCCGGCTCCATGCCTCGGCCAGGCGGTCCAGCGTGAAAAATGCATTGGCCGGGCTGGTGGACGGACATTTGACAGCTTCCCTTCCTGTTTTTTCCCGGCAGTATTTGCGGTACAGCTGAAAGGCCGTGTCGCCGTTGGCAATGATTGTTTCGATGCCGGCGCTGCGGAGAATCCGGTTTAAATCCGTGGGTATCACGTTGCGGATGCTGCGGTCGCTGGAGCCCTTGATGTCACAGGCGGCTACCACGTCCCAAAGCGCGATATGATGGCGCGTCAGCAGCCCTTTCTTATCCTCAATGGTTTCAGGCACGGGTTCCTCAAACAGGCGGGCCATCAATTTCCAGAAGCGGTTCTGGGGATGGCCGTAGTAAAAGTTCTGTTCCCTGGATTTTACCGAGGGAAAGCTTTCGAGTATCAGTATGCGGGATGTCTCGTCGTATATGGGCCCCAGTGTGTGGCACACGCGGGTGTAGCCTGCCGGAAGCTCATCCTCAATGTAATCCTCCTCGCTCAGTTTTTTCCTGAGCCGGCTCATGGGGGCGCCGATTCCTCCGTCCTTTGCGATGGACACGGCAAAGGCGTTGATTTTCAGCTTGTTTTCTTCGTACAGGTCCATGCTCTGGTACAATTCCTTGTAATCCTTAAGGAGACGGAGCTTCAGCTTCACGGCATTGGCCTTTTTCCAGTCCGTGCTTACCAGGCTGCCCTTGCGTTTCATATAGTAGTAAACCGGAGTCTGGATGGCCGTGAACCGCCTGGCATACCGGATGAAGTTCAGGTTAAATAAAAAGTCCTCGCACCAGCGCAGATCCTCGTCCATCTTAAGCTGATGCTCCCGGACAATGCTGCGGCGGTACAGCTTATTCCACAGTACGCCGTAATAAAAGTCGGCAGGCTCCTTCATCATATATTCCGCGTACTGGGCCCTGGTCAGAAGCCCCCGCTCCCGTATGTGCTGCTTTTCCGTGAACACGGCCCCGTCCACCCGGTAAAAGTCCGAGACGACCAGATCGCAGTCGAATTTTCTGGCGGCATGGACAAAGCTTTCCGTGGCGTCAGGGGTCAGCCAGTCGTCGCTGTCCATGAACTGCAGGTATTCGCCCCTGGCCGCCTCAATGGCCTGGTTGCGGCTGTGGGAAACCCCGGTATTTTCCTTGTTGATAACACGGAAGCGGCAATCCATTTTTTCATATTCACGGCAGATTTCCAGGCTGGTATCCTGGCTTCCGTCGTTTACCACGATTATTTCCATGTCCTGGAAGGTCTGCTCCATGGCGCTGTTCAGACAGCGCCGCAGGTATTTTTCCCCATTGTAGACAGGTATGATAAGTGAAACAAAAGGCATGTCAGTCATTCCTCCGGATTTTCATTGTCCTTTTCGCATGGCACAGGTCCGCCACAATTTAGTATAGCACAATTTGAAATAAAAATGTTGACTGGAGCTTTTAAATCTGCTATTATCAGATATAGTAATAGTTAAAGAGAGGTGTCTTTTTGTTAATTGTATCTGTTTGTGGAAGATAAATAAACCGATTGTGTACATGAAATGATTGTCCGTTTGGCGGGCCTTGTTTTGTGTACTCCGGAATCCATGACAGATGAATTATATGGTATCTTTTGAAACCTATGCGACATTGCCTGTAGTGGATGTCCGTAGGTTTTTTTGTCTTCCATTTTTATGTTCGCAACGGTTCAACATTATCCTGGTATCCCCCGCAGGGGGCAGAGATGAACAAAGAAACAGAGAGGAAACAGACAGAACAATGAACGGAACATTTGAAGCATATAAGACAGTTGCATTTGATATCATAAGAGAACAGCTGGCAGATCTTGCCAATTCAGCAGAGGCCAGGGAGATGGCCAGAGGGCTTGCGCCCTGCATGGAAGAGGGAGAGCTGCGAAGAAGCATGAGGGACACCACCCAGGCCAGGCAGATGCTTGAGCTGGCGGGTACGCCTCCCATGCCGGCCATGGAACATACGGCTGAGTTTGTAGCACGGTCTGTCCGGGGCGAGCTGCTTACGCCGGAGGAAATGGAGGAAATCGGCATGTTCCTGGCCGCGGTGAGGCGGGTCAGGTCGTATCTGGACAAGGGAATATCCTATGGCATTCCGCTGTCCTTTTATGGGGAAAATCTCAGGCTGATGCCGGAGCTTAAGGAGGAAATAGAGGGAGCCATCCGTCACGGAAGGGTGGACGACCGCGCGTCCAACGCGCTGCGTGATATTCGCCGG
>JAJQEA010000184.1:6802-43106 GCA_021201905.1 Clostridia bacterium | reverse complement strand
GCAGGCAATCAGGCCGGGTCCAACTGCATCAAAGCCTTCCTCCAGGCGCAGCTTCATCAGCTGTTCTGATAACTGGCGCTCTGTTTTTCCTTCCAGACCATCCTCCAGCAGTCTGGCAAAGGCCCTCTCGGCCATTTTCTGCGCCTGTCTAATGATATGAATCTCTTCCGGCGTCTTGATTTTCCTCAGGGGAACCAGGACGCTGTCCGCATTGTTCCATGAAATGCCGGGATACAATTCCATGAGCCGGATAAGGCAGCTGCTCTGCATCCTGCCTGCCACGGCAGCTTTTATGTAGGATTTCCTGGATATGCCGGGGACGGCGGACAGAACTGAATACATTTTTTTAAACGGGTCCTCGCTGTCCTCCCAGAGAATGGGCTCTGCCTGGCAGTCCATCTCCCTTAGATAGTTCCTTTCGGCAGGACACAGGAAATAGGCGTCGCGTTCGGTTAGGAGCAGGGCGGTCAGACGGTCCGTGGCCGGTTTTGAGTAGCCTGTAAGGTACATAAGGTCAGATGAAGGTGTGATGACCAGCAGTGAGATGCCGGCCTCCTTCATGCGGTTTCTTGCTTTTGCAATGCGCTGGTCATGGATACACATAAAAATTTCCTTTCTCACATTCAAAATAATACTTTTACTGATAATATTATAAAACATATCAGATATAGAATATATGTACAAATTTCATGAATTATTTTATTTAAAATGTCCAAATGACACAAAATACGCTTGACATACGGGCTGACTGATAATATTATTGATAATATCAACAGAGAGATTAATAGACATATCCATGCATCAAAAAGGGAAAGGAAGTAACAAAATGGAAACCATGACAAAGAGGGAACGTATCAGAAATGTATTAGAAGGAAAACCGGTGGACAGGACACCTGTGGGATTCTGGCTTCATTTTCCGGAAGACATGCATCATGGTGAGAAAGCCATTGAGGCCCATCTGGACTTCATGAAGGCCACGGATACAGATATCCTGAAAATCATGAATGAAAATATCTTATATGATGGGAATACAAAAATTGAGCGGCTGGGAGACATCAGCAAGTTCAGGGGATTTTCCAGGAAGGATGCCATTTTCCAGGACCAGATGGAAATTATCAGGAGGATAGCCGACGAGGCGAAGGGAGAGTACCCTATCATGTCCACCATCCACGGCCTTATTGCCTCCGCCTTCCATGAGACAGGGTTTGCGGGCAATTATACCAGTATGGGATATCAGCTCACCTTATTCTGCCGGGAACGTCCGGCTGAGATGAAGAAGGTGTTCCAGACCATGGCCGAGACTCTTATGGAATTTTCAGATTGTTCCCTGGAGGCAGGCGCGGAGGGAATCTTCTATGCGGCTTTGGGAGGAGAGCGGAATTTCTTTACAGACGAAGAGTTTGAGGAGTTTGTGGCTCCCTACGAGAAAATGGTGTATGACCACATCAAAAAGAGCACGGATTTCAATGTGCTGCACATATGCAAAAGCAATATTGACTTTAACCGCTATAAGGATTTGCACCCGGCCACTGTAAACTGGGGGATTTACGGCAATAATTTCAGCCTGACTGAGGGCGCCGGGCTTTTCAGTGACAGCATTATCCTGGGAGGCTTCCCGGACAGGCACGGGGTTCTGGTCACCGGGACAGAGGAGGAAATCCTCCGGCATACCAGTGAGGTACTGGAGGAGATGAAGGGAAGGCCGTTTATCGTGGGATCCGACTGCACCCTTCCCACGGAAATCGCCTATGACCGCATCCGGTGCGTGGTGGACTCGGTGGAAAAACTGGAGCAAAGGTAAAGCCGGCAATATAATCAGCATAAAGCCAGCATAAAACCAGCATAAAACCAGCATAAAACCAGCATAAAACCAGAAACCGCGTCCGTCAGGTGGTGATGCCTGTCCCCAGCAGCTCGTCCTCCATGAACAGGATATCCTTTTTCAGGTACTCATGAGCCGAGAATACGTCGTGCCTTTCCAGGCTGGACACGAAGAAGTCGTGGTAACTGGCCTTATTGGCAGCGATCACATCCTTTCTCAGGGTGTACAGCTGCGCATAGGCCCGGTGGTAGGTGGTCATGGCCTGCTCCATGGCATTGTTCACCTGCTCGTTGCCTGCCAGGCGCACCACTGTCATGTGAAACTGGTAGTTGTTGCGCCAGGCTATCCACAAATCCTTTTTTTCCGGATTTACCAGGCGCACCTGGTTCTGGCGCTTCAGTTCTCCGATGTCCTCCAGGGTGATGTTCTCCATGACCTTGGGTAGGCTGGACAGCTCCAGATAGAGACGCAGCTCCGTCACATCGCGGACATTTTTACTGCTGATAGCAGTCACCTGATAGCCGCATCTGGGAATGCTTTTCAGTACATTTTCATGGCAAAGCTGGATTAAGGCTTCCCGGACAGGGGATTTGCTGACCCCGAAGTAGGATATCATCTGGTTTTCCGTGAACAGGGTATCAGGCTGCAGCTTGCCCTGGCAGATTAGCTCGATTAACTGCTGGTATACGGTGTCCTTTAATGATAGTTTAGGTGACTGGTTGTCCATGTATAACTCCTTTTTGCATTGAAATAAGCGAAGGGAGAAGAGTATCGCTTTTAATATTATAATAGGCCAATATAAAAAATTTGGCAACGGAATTTTAAAAATATGAAATGAGGAGGATATGCAGATGGAACGTTACAGGTACATTGCGAAACGGCTGTTGACAGCAATCCCTACCTTCTTAGGCATCACCATCCTGGTGTATGTGGTGGCTTCCCTGGCGCCCAGCTCACCCTTGGAAATCCTGTTTAACGACCCTTATGCCACCGCTGAGGAGATGGCAAGGAAGAGTAAGGAACTGGGACTGGACCAGCCGGTCATCATCCAGTACATCCGATGGCTGGCCCAGCTATTGCAGGGAAATATGGGAATGTCCATCTGCACCAACGGCCAGGTGCTTGACATGATTCTGGAGCGGATAGGTCCCACGCTGATTCTTGCGGGAAGCGCCATGGCCCTGACCATTATCATTGCCCTGCCCCTGGGAATCATGTCGGCTTATAAGCCCTACTCCGGCTGGGATTATATCTCATCCGGCCTGTCATTTATCGGGTCCGCCATGCCGAACTTCTTTGCGGGACTGGTGCTGATTTATTTCTTCTGCATCAAGGTGAAGCTGTTCCCTACCTCCGGCATGTACGACACCTCAGGAGTCAGAACCTGGCCCATGTTCTTCCACCACCTGGTGCTTCCGGCCGTGGTTCTGGCCATCCAGCAGATAGGAAGCCTGATACGCCGGTGCAGGGGCTCTATGCTGGAGGTGCTCCAGGACGATTATGTTCGCACGGCCAGGGCAAAGGGACTTCATGAGCCGTCGGTGCTGGTGCGCCATGCCCTGCGGAACGCATGGATTCCGCTGGTGTCCTGGTTCGGCATGCAGATTCCCTTCCTGATAGGAGGCGCGGTTGTCACGGAGCAGATATTCGGCTGGCCCGGGCTGGGAAGCCTGATGGTCCAGTCCATCAATGCCAGGGACTATCCTGTGATCATGGGTATCACGGTGGTGATTGCCATTGTGGTGCTTTTAGGCAACCTACTGGTGGACCTGGTGTACGGACTGCTGGATCCAAGGATACATTATGACTAAGAAGAAGGAAGGTGAGAACATGAAACAGGATGAAAGATTAAAGGATATTCCGGCAAATTCTTATTTTCATGACGTGCTCCAGCGGTTTTGCGCCCATAAACCGGCCATGGTAAGCGTTTTTGTACTGACCCTGGAAATCATGCTGGTCATTGCCCTGCCCTACATACTCCATCTGGACCCGTATACATCGGATTATGAGGTGATGTTTGGTTCGGCGCCCAGCGCCCTTCATTGGCTGGGAACAGACGATATCGGGCGGGATATCTTCGCCAGGTTCATTTACGGAGGACGGGTATCCCTGAGCGTGGGTATCATATCCGTGGTCATCAGCATGGCGGTGGGCGTGCCTCTGGGACTTCTGGCAGGGTACTACAGGGGAATTGCCGAGACGCTGATTATGCGCTGCGCGGATGTGTTTATGTCGTTCCCGGCCATGGTTCTGATTCTGGTGCTGGTATCCGTTCTGGGGCCCTCTGTGACCACGGTTACCATTGTCATCGGCGTCCTGGGATGGCCAAAGTTTGCAAGGCTTATTTACGGAAATGTGCTTTCGGCAAGGGAACAGGATTATGTGGAGGCAGCCAGGGCCATCGGCACAAAGGACGGCACTATTCTGACCAAATACATACTGCCCAACACCTTTGCCCCGGTGCTCATTTCCTTTACATTCCGCGCGGCCCAGGCCATTATAACGGAATCAGCCCTTAGCTTTTTGGGAATGGGGGTCCAGGCTCCCCAGGCGTCTTGGGGAAACATTCTCTACGACGCCCAGTCCATCAGCGTGCTTTCCCAGAGACCGTGGCTCTGGTTCCCGCCGGGTCTGGCCCTGCTGATTACCGTGCTCTGTATCAATTTCCTGGGAGACGGAGCCAGGGATGCCCTGGACACCAAAATGGTTATCAAATAGACAGGTGAAAACAAGTTGTGAATCAACGCCGCAAAGGCTTGAATAAAAAGGAGGATATAGTAATGAGAAAACGTTTCACAAAAATGACGGCTCTTGCCCTGTGTCTCATGATGGGACTGTCCGGCTGTTCAGCGCCTTCAGCGCCAAGCGATACAAAGGCGCCTGCCGCAGCAGCAGGAACAGCTGCAGAGGGCAGGGATGCCAAGGCAGAGGGAAAGGCCCAGGAGAACACTGCTTCCCAGGGACAGAAAATCGTGACCATGGCCATGACGGCCCCGTGGGATACCCTGATTCCCTTTAATACCACCAACGCCAATACGGACGCTGTGCTGGAACTGATTTTTGACAAGCTCATCGTGGTAAAGGCAGACGGTTCCTTTAAGCCCCGCCTGGCGGACTCCTGGTCCATGGACGATGAGACCCATACCAAGATTACATTTAACCTGAATAAGAATGCCAAGTGGCATGACGGGCAGCCTGTGACAGCCGACGATGTGGTTTACACGGCGGAGCTTATGTCAAATCCTGACATCAGCGTGGCCCGCCGTTCCAAAGTGGCTCCATTTGCAGGCACAGAGGACGGAATCCGCGTGGAGGGAGAGAAATTCGGCGTGAAGGCCATTGATGCCAACACCGTGGAATTTACACTGAAGGACCCCACCAACCTGGACTATATGCTGGACATTATGTTCCGCGATTTTTACATACTGCCAAAGCACTGCCTGGAGGACATTCCTGTGGCGGACCTGCTGGCGGCTGATTTCTGGAAGGCGCCTATTGGTTCCGGCCCATGCATCTATGAGTCTGAGATATCCGGCGAGCGCGTGGAATTCACGGCTAATAAGGATTACCACATCAACGCTCCTGAATTTGACCGCTTTGTTGTCAAAATCGTGCCGGCTTCCAACCTGCTGTCAGGTTTGATGAACGGAGAGATTGATATTGTGGCCGGCGCAGGCATCGGCAACATTCCGTTAAATGACTGGGATATGGCGGGGCAGCAGGAAAACCTGACCACGGAGGCAGTGGAATCCCTGGGTTACCAGTATCTGTCCTGCAACACCAAGACCATTCCCCAGGAAGTGCGCCAGGCAGTGAACATGGCCATTAACCGCGACGCCCTGGTTAATAACCTGATGAAGGGCGAAGGCGTGCCGGCTCCGGGCCCCCTGGCTCCAAGCCACAGATATTTCAATGAAGAACTTCTTCCCATCCCCTATGACGTGGAAAAGGCAAAACAGATGGTGGAGGAATCCGGATTTGATACCGGCAAGACCTACCGTCTCAATGTGTCAAAGGGCAATGAGGTGCGCGAGAAATCGGCTCCAATGATTCAGCAGGACCTTGCCAAGATTGGCATTAACGTGGAAATCATCACCACAGACCACCCCACGCTGCTGTCCACCGCGAGAAAAGGCGAGTACGACTTTGCTCTGATTGGCTCCGGCGGCTCACCGGACCCGGGCGAGAGCGTGATGAACGTGACTCCGGGCCACCTGAACAACTTCTCCCAGAACGAGGATCCGTCCCTGGGCGAGGTGGGAAGAAAGGGGCTGAACCAGTTCAGCTTTGAGGACAGGAAGCCATTCTATGATGAGTACCAGATGATGCTCAGGGAACAGTGCCCGTTTGTATGGCTGTATTTCCAGAAGGACCTGGTTGCCTACAACAAGAAAATCTCCAATGTATGCTTTGAAGATTACAGCCTTTTGAATCGTTCCGTATGGGAATGGCATGTAGAATAGTCATTACGCAGCACAGGCACCGGGATATTCCCGGTGCCGGCCCTGCAAAGGAGGTAGAATATGGCACAGCCATTATTAGAGGTTAAACATTTAAAGACACAGTTCAGGACCAAGAGGGGGACCGTGACTGCTGTGGACGATGTGAGCTTTTCCGTGAACGAGGGCGATACCCTGGGTATTGTAGGGGAGTCCGGCTGCGGCAAGAGCGTCACCTCCCTGTCCATCCTGCAGCTGCTTCCCCATGCAGTGGGTTCTGTGGCAGGCGGTGAAATCCTTTATAAGGGCGAGGATATTGCCAAAAAAGGGAATAAGGAGATGTGCCGGATAAGAGGCAGGGAGATATCCATGATATTCCAGGACTCCATGACATCCTTAAATCCTGTGCTCACCGTGGGAAGGCAGCTGGAGGAAACCATTTCCGTGCACAGCAGCCTTTCTAAGGACGAGATAAAAAAGCAGGCCCTGGACATCCTTACAAAGGTCGGTGTCTCTTCTCCTGAGCAGAGGCTGAAGGAATTCCCCCATCAGCTGTCAGGGGGGAATGAGGCAGAGGGTCATGATTGCCATGGCATTGTCCTGCAGCCCCTCCCTTCTGATCGCGGATGAGCCCACCACGGCCCTGGACGTTACCATCCAGGCCCAGATTATCGACCTGATGGTGGAGCTGAAAAAGAAAATCAATGCTTCCATTATCCTTATCACCCATGATATGGGCGTGGTGGCTGAGATGGCCGACTACATCATGGTCATGTACGCCGGCAAGGTCATGGAGTACGGAAGCGCCAGGCAGATATTCAAGGAGGCCATGCATCCTTATACACAGGGTCTTCTGGCCTCCATACCCCGCCTTGACAAGGATTTGGACCGCCTGTTTTCCATTGACGGCACGGTGCCGTCCTTAGACAGGATGCCAAAGGGATGCAGATTCTGCGCCCGGTGCCTTCAGGCCATGGACAAATGCAGGGAGCACCAGCCGCCGGTGTATATCACGGATGACGGCCACAAGGTGAGCTGTTGGAAGTATGAGAATCTTAAGGAGGAAAAGGTATGAGCGGCAACGAGACAATCCTGGAAGTCAGAAACTTAAAAAAATACTTTTTCTCCGGCAAGAAACGAAGGGGGAAGGAACCGCGGGCGGTTAAGGCCCTGGACGGAGTCAGCTTTTCCATGGAGTACGGGGAAACCCTGGGCGTGGTGGGAGAGTCGGGCTGCGGTAAGTCCACTCTGGGCAGGACCATACTGCGCCTTCATGAACCGACGGAGGGACAGGTGGTTTACAGGGGTAAGAATCTGGCGGAATACGGCAAGGAAGAAATGCGCCAGATGCGCAAAGAGCTCCAAATCATATTTCAGGATCCCTATTCCTCGCTGAATCCCCGTATGACGGTCAGGGAGCTGATTTGTGCCCCGCTTGATGTATTTGCCATGGGAACAAAGGAGGAAAAGGAAGCCAGGGTGATTGAAATTATGGACAAGGTGGGGCTTCCGCTGGAATTCATGAACCGCTATCCCCATGAGTTCTCCGGAGGCCAGCGGCAGAGAATCGTCATTGCCAGGGCGCTGGTGCTAAATCCCAGGTTCGTGGTGTGCGATGAGCCTGTATCAGCCCTGGACGTGTCGGTCCGGGCCCAGGTGTTAAACCTGATGATGGACCTTCAGAAGGAGCTGGACCTGACCTACCTGTTTATTTCCCATGACCTGAGCGTGGTGCGGTATATCTGCGACCAGATCATGGTCATGTATCTGGGAAATGTGATGGAAATAGCAGACAAGAAGGCGCTGTATGAGGATGCCAGACATCCCTACACCCAGGCCCTTCTCTCGGCTATCCCGATTCCGGATATGGATATTGAGTACAACAAAATCCATCTGGAGAGGGATGTGCCAAGCCCCTTTAACCCGCCCCAGGGGTGCAGGTTCCACACCAGATGCCGGTATGCAACAGAACAATGCCGTGTCCGGGTGCCGGAATTAAAGGATGTGGGGGACAGGCATTTTGTGGCCTGCCATCTGTATGATGAATAGAGGAATATAAGGATATGGATGTAAAAGAATGGGTATTGTCCCAGAGAGAAAATATGCTGGATACTGCCATGGAGCTCATGAAAATCCGCAGTGTCAGCGAACCGGGAACAGGGGAGCATCCCTACGGGGAGGGCTGCGCCATGGTGCTGGACAGGGCTCTGGAGATAGGGAAACAGATGGGGTTTGAGGTGGAAAACCACGGCTATCATTGCGGAAGTATTCTCATGACAGGCAGGACAGGGAAGGAAATCAGTATCTTTGTCCATCTGGATGTGGTGCATGAGGGGAATGGATGGACCACAGAACCTTACATGCCTGTGATAAAGGACGGATGGCTGTACGGCAGGGGAAGCGCGGACAACAAGGGGCCTGCCGCTGCCGCGCTCTACAGCATGAAATATCTGAAGGAACAGGGCGCTCCCCTTGAGCATACCATACGGCTGTATCTGGGATGCAGCGAGGAGCGGGGAATGGAGGACATAGAGTACTATACCTCCCATTATCCCGCGCCGGAATTTTCCTTTACCCCGGATGCCTCATTTCCTGTGTGTTACGGGGAAAAGGGGATCCTGGAAGGGGAATTTTCATGTCCCATATCGGAGGGGCATGTAACCGGTTTTTCGGCCGGAGTGGCGTCCAATGCGGTGCCGGCAGAGGCACAGGTACGGCTGAGCCGCATAAGCGGTGACGTTGTCCGGGATTATGTGGACAGCCTTGCAAACTCCCGGGATTTTTCGGTTGAGGACAACGGCCATATCATTGTAAGGGCTGCCGGGAAAACAGCCCATGCCGCCTTTCCCGAGGGTTCTGACAGCGCGGCTGTGAAGCTGGCCCGTATGATGGCCGGGGCACCCTTCCTGACAGAGGAGGAAAAGGCCTGCTTCCGGTTCCCGGACCAGGGATTTGCTGATTATTATGGGGAAGGTATGGGCATCGGCTTTGAGGATGGGCTGTCCGGAAGGCTTACCCTGGTGGGAGGCATGGCCAGGACAGAGAGGGGACGGTTCATACAGAACTTTAATATCCGTTATCCGGTGACGGCCGACGCGGAAGCACTGGTGGGGCAGATGAGCGCCATAGCCGGTACATACGGGTGGATTCTGGACTGGAGCCGGGATAACCCGCCCTGTGTCATTGACCCGGAAAGCCCGGTGGTAAGGGAGCTTACGTCCCTGTGCCGCCGGGTGCTGGGGACAGAGGAAAAAGCCTACTCCATGGGCGGCGGCACCTACGCCAGGAAGCTGCCCAATGCGGTCGCCTTTGGGCCAGGCATACGGGGCCAGAAAAAGCCCTGCCCTCCGGGCCACGGCGGCGGCCACCAGCCGGACGAGTGCGTGAAAATTGAAAATCTCACCAACGCCATGGAGATATACATAGAAGCTCTTAAACGGCTGGATGTTCTGATAGGGGGATGACACATCCCCTGTTTTCTCCTCCTTATTTTGACCGTAAATATTAAGAAAGCCGTCAGGTCTCTCCCGGCTCTTACGTGCTATACTAAAACCACCACATCCTGCGCCGGGCGCGCAGGTTTGCAGGAACATGTATATAAAAGGAGGTTTGTGAGGGATTGGAAGAGAACAGGGAGAAAAAGGAAAAGGCAGGCTTCATGGCCCAGGGAAAGTCTGTGATTATCGCAATCATCGCAGCGCTCAGCGCCATTATCTGCGTCAGCATCTTTACAGGCGGACTGGTGGATTATAAGAAGAGCGGCGGGGGAAGCGGAATCACGGCTACCGGTTCTGCCGGCTGTGATTTTGAGTCGGATTTGATTGTGTGGAGAGGCAGCTTTTCTGTCCATGGGGATACGCCCAGGGATGCCTACGCCATCATCAAGAAGGACGCGGAGCTGGTGAGGCAGTATCTGAAGGAGAACCAGGTGGCGGAGGATGAGATGATATTCAGTTCCGTCAACATTTCCCAGACCTATACATCCAGATACGATGACGAGGGCAAATACCTGGGAGATGAGCCGGACGGATATGACCTGACCCAGAGTCTGACGGTTTCATCCTATGACATCGACAAGGTGGAAAATATTTCCAGGGATATCACGAAGCTGATTGAATCAGGGGTGGAGTTCGAGTCAGAGCTGCCGGAGTATTATTACACCAAGCTGGATGAGGTGAAGCTGGACCTGATTGAGAAGGCCACGGCCAATGCAAAGGAGCGCATTGACATTATGTCTGCCGGTTCAGGAGCAAAGGCCGGCAAGCTGTTAAGCGCGACCTTGGGCGTGTTCCAGATTACTGCAAAGAATTCCGGGTCGGAATCCTACAGCTACGACGGATACCTGGACACCAGTTCACGGTATAAGACTGCCAATATTACGGTGAGATTGAATTACGCGGCAGAGTAGCCAATGAAATCAGGTTACAAAACAGAGTGAAAAACAAAGTGAAAAAAGTGTGTCAAAATAGAGAAACGGGCCGTCCGGGAACATATTGTATTCCCGGACGGCCCGTTTCGCATATTGTTCATCCAGACATGAATTAGCAGCCAGCATGAAACATCCGTCATGAGCCAGCTGTCATCCGTCATGAGCCATCCATCAGGCAGCCGGCTGTCCCAGTGGCTTTATCTTATCCAGATAAATCTTGCGGAACAGGACGGAGCTGAGCACCATGGAGGTGATTTCAGCCAGGGGCAGGGAGAGCCACACTGCATGCAGCCCAAAGGTCCGGGCAAAGAACCAGGCCAGGGGAAGGATACATACAAGCTGTCTGGCTACGGATATAATCAGGCTGTATACGCCGTTGCCCAGAGCCTGGAACACGGATCCCACTATGATGCAGTATCCCGCGAACAGGAAGCTGAGACTGATGATCCGCAGGGCGGGGACGCCAATGGACAGCATTTCCTCGTCCGCCTGGAAGAGCATGAGCAGCTGGGGCGTCATAAGATGGAACACCATCAGACCGATGAGCATGATGCCCACCGCGATGCCGATGCTCAGCCAGACCGTTTCCATGATTCGCTTTTTGCTGCGGGCCCCGTAGTTGTAGGCCACAATGGGTATCATGCCGTTGTTCAGTCCGAATATGGGCATGAAGATAAAGCTTTGAAGCTTGAAATATACTCCGAATACGGCTACGGCTGTCTCGGAAAATCCAATCAGGATTTTATTCATTCCAAAGGTCATGACAGAGCTGATGGACTGCATGATAATGGAGGGCACACCCACCTGGTAGATAATGGAAATCGTCCTCCAGTTGGGGGTGAAGGATTTGAAATTAATCCGCACCTCCTTGTTCTTGGCATGGTTCAGGATGAGGGCCAGGAACATGGCCACAATCTGGCCGAACACAGTGGCGGCGGCAGCTCCCTGGATTCCCATTTTCGGCACCCCGAACAGGCCAAAGATAAGAATGGGGTCCAGTATAATATTGATGATGGCGCCGGTGCCCTGGGTAATCATACAGTAAAAGGTCTGGCCCGTGGACTGGAGAATGCGCTCGAACATCATTTCCCCAAAGAGTCCGAAGCAGAAGATGCAGACAATCTGGAGATATTGTACGCCGTATTCAATGATGACCGGGTTGTTTGTCTGGCTTTCAAAGAACAGCCTGGAGCCCAACAGGCCGAAGACTGCGAAGGCCAGGAAGCTCAGGAAGGCCAGGAACAGGCCGTTGACGGCAGCCAGATTGGCCGCCTTTGAATTTTTCTCCCCCAGGGAACGGGACAGCAGGGCGTTGACGCCCACACAGGTTCCGGCAGATACTGCAATCAGCAGGTTCTGGATGGGAAATGCCATGGATACCGCGGTCAGGGCGGCCTGGTTAATCATGGATACAAACACGCTGTCCACGATGTTGTACAGGGCCTGTACCAGCATGGAGATAATCATGGGCAGAGACATGGATATGAGGAGCTTATTAATGGGCATGACGCCCATTTTGTTTTCTTGTGACATGTAGTGCGACTTCCTTTCTCGTTTGTGCATAAAAGATATTGTAACATTACTTATAACAGTAAGTCAATGACATATGGAACGACATATAGAATGACTTATGGGGGATAAAATGCTGGACATTGGGCGTTGATTGTGTTATATTTAAAACAGTAATAATTACTATTATTGATGAAAATCAAGAGAAGGGGGAAACATAATGGCAGTATACCGTTGCAGATTCTGTGGTTCTATTTATGATGAGGAAAAGGAGGGGGTACCGGTAACCGGCTTAAAGGTCTGTCCCGTGTGCATGGTCACGGCCGACAAGCTGGTGAGGGCAGAGGATGGAACAGGGGAAGGAACGGCTCCGGACAGGGAGAAGGATGGGCCTGTTAAAAAGCAGGAGTCCATTAAAAAGCAGGAGACAGGGAAAACATGCAAAGACTGCGGAGGCAGCACAGGGGAAGCAAAATCCTATGACCCTGAGTATGCCAGGACCCAGACCGGCGCCCGCTATATGGACGAGATTCATGAGATGGCTGTGAAGGGACAGTCCATCCTTGCTGCCATGGGAACCCAGATGCCCATGCCGGGCTGGGACGACATCCTGTTTCTGGGGGCCCAGCTGAATCCCATGCCCCTTGATGAACACGCCCCGGTAAAGACAGAAACCATTATAGGAAAACATGCGGCGAAGCCCATGGTGCTGGACCATCCGGTTTATATTTCACACATGTCCTTTGGCGCCCTTTCCAGGGAGACAAAGACAGCGCTGTCCAGGGGAAGCGCCATGGCGCGCACAGCCATGTGTTCCGGTGAGGGAGGCATTCTGCCGGAGGAGAAGGCGGCTGCCTACAAGTATATATTTGAATATGTTCCCAACCAGTACAGTGTGACGGATGAGAATCTGAGGGAAGCGGACGCCATTGAAATAAAAATCGGTCAGGGCACAAAGCCGGGCATGGGAGGCCACCTGCCCGGAGGCAAGGTGACGCCGGAGATCGCTGCCATAAGGAATAAGCCTTTGGGACAGGACGTCATCAGTCCGTCGCGTTTCCCGGGCATTGACACAAAAGAGGATTTGAAGGCCCTGGTGGACAGGCTGCGCCTGGTTTCCGGCGGACGGCCCATCGGCATCAAGATTGCGGCGGGAAGGATAGAGAAGGATTTGGAATTCTGCGTCTATGCCGGACCGGACTTTATTACCATAGATGGAAGGGGAGGGGCTACCGGAGCCAGCCCTAAGATTATCAGGGATTCCACCAGCGTTCCCACGATTTATGCCCTCTATAGGGCCAGGAAATACCTGGACCAGACAGGATGCAGCGCCCAGCTGGTGATAACGGGCGGCCTGCGGGTATCCTCTGATTTTGCAAAGGCGCTGGCTATGGGCGCGGACGCGGTGGCCATTGCCTCGGCGGCGCTGATGGCGGCCGCCTGCCAGCAGTACCGCATATGCGGCACCGGAATGTGTCCCGTGGGCGTGGCGACCCAGGATGAAAAGCTGCGCAGCCGCTTTAAGGAGGACGCGGCTGCGCAGAGAGTGGCTAATTTCCTCAGGGTATCCCTGGAGGAGATCAAGACATTTGCCAGGATTACGGGGCATGACAACATTCACGATATGGATGTGGAGGATTTGTGCACAATCAGCAGGGAGATATCGGAGTTTACCAACATACGCCATGCGTAAGGGTGGTCAGGAACAATATTCCCCGTACACCTTTTCAAATATCTCCACATGCAGCCGTTCGTCCAGGATAATGCGCCTTAAGTTTTCGGCGATATTTTCATCCCGTATGTAGGAAATCTGGTGCTGGTATTTGCTGATGGCCGCCTTTTCCCCGTCGATGACGTTGCGCATCAGGGTCCGCAGCTCTCCGGGATACTGGTTGCAGCTGGGGGACCAGTATATCTTCTTGCATCCGTGCTGGGTCCACAGCCGCGGTTCCTCCCCCAGCTGCAGGACTAATTTTCCGAATATTTCCAGGTGGTGCATTTCCACGATGCTGACCTTGTGGAACACGGCGCTGACATCGGGATTGTATCCGGTCATCAGATGGTTGAAGACGTAGAGGGATATGGCGGACATCTCTGAATTGTTGCCGCCTATGTTGTCCAACATCACCCTTGCATAGGCCGGATTCCCGGATTCTGCCCTGATGGGCGGATAGGGTGCATCGGAGGAATACTGAAAATCATGGATGGATAGCATCATGAGCTCCTTTATGTGTATAGTAGGTTCCATATTGCAGTTTATGCCAGACGGAGCAAAAATATGACAGGCCGGTGCCTGCTTTCCGGCCGTTTCGTGGGATGGCGGCAGACTCTTTCAATTGTCACAATAAATATTCAGACATGAGAAGAATTATTGTCAAATTATCTAAAATTCATCCCGGAGAAACATTTACCCTTGACTTTGAATCAGCGATGTACTATTTTAGTAAATAAATAATCAACAGCAATGAAAGAGACTCTGGCCTGAGAAATGTGACAGGAAGGGGGCGTCACCGACTGAGAGCGCCGCCGGGCAGGACTGGGCTGAGGGAACACTCTGGAGCTGGTATATCGAAGCGGTCTGGGACTGAACCGGAGGATGCGGGGCAGAGGAGGGCTGATAGTAGGTATATCCGTTGTACACGTTACGTACATAGAGAGGGGAGCTGGAACAGCAGGGAAGTTTGCTGCGGGACCAGGTCTCAATGCGGGTGGTACCGCGGGAAATGTCTGAATTTAATCCCGTCCCGGAATGCAGTTACTGTGTTCCGGGGCGTTTTTTATTTGTGGACCAGACAGCCGGCTTATGTCCATAGAAAAGAAAACCAACCGGAACCGAAATCCAGTTTGTACTAGACATCTACAATACAGATGTCAAGTGCTCATAGCGAGGAGAGAGTGCCATGGAATTTGTATGCGGAGTCAAGGAGAAAAGGGTCCTGGATATCAGGGAAGTGCTTGAAGGGGAATACCAGGGGAAGGAAATACGGATGAACGGGGCGGTTCATACCATACGCCATATGGGCGAGGTGGCCTTTGTCATCCTGCGCAAGTCCGGCGGGCTGGTGCAGTGTGTATATGAGGCGGGGGTTACGGATTTTGACATCAGGGAATTGAAGGAAGAGAGCGCCGTGGAGGTGATGGGGGTTGTGAGGGCCGAGGAACGGGCGCCCCAGGGCTTTGAGATAAGGCTGAAGGAAATCCGGGTGCTGTCCCGGCCCGCGGAGCCCCTGCCCCTGGCCGTCAGCAAATGGAAGCTGAACACATCCCTGGAGATAAAGCTTACCCTGCGCCCCATCTCCCTGCGAAATGTGCGGGAGCGGGCCAAATTCAAGATTCAGGAAGGCATTGAAAGGGGATTTCGGGACTATCTTTTAAGCCAGAACTTTACGGAGATACGCCCCCCTAAAATCGTGGCCAGAGGAGCGGAGGGAGGCTCCAACGTATTTAAGCTGGAGTATTTTAATAAGAAGGCGGAGCTGGGACAGAGCCCGCAGTTTTACAAACAGACCATGGTGGGCGTATATGACAGGGTGTTTGAGGCGGCTCCTGTGTTCCGGGCAGAAAAGCACAATACCACCCGCCATCTCAACGAATACACCAGCCTGGATTTCGAGATGGGTTATATCGACAGCTTCCGGGATGTGATGGATATGGAGACGGGAATGCTCCAGTATGTCATGAGACTTCTGGAACAGGAGTATAAGAAGGAGCTGGATATGCTGGGAGTGACCCTGCCGGAGGTGGGACGGATTCCGGCGGTCCGGTTTGACCAGGCAAAGGAGCTTGTTTCAAGAAAATACAACAGGAAGATACGCAATCCCTATGATTTGGAGCCGGAGGAGGAGCTGCTCATAGGACGGTATTTCCAGGAAGAGTATGGAAGCGATTTTGTGTTCGTCACACATTACCCTTCCAAAAAACGGCCCTTCTACGCCATGGATGACCCGGAGGACCCCAAATTCACGCTGAGCTTTGACCTGCTGTTCCGGGGGCTGGAGGTGACCACCGGCGGGCAGAGGATTCACGACTACAGGGAAATCACAGCCAAGATGGAAAAGCGGGGCATGGATCCGGAGGACATTGCTTCCTATCTTATGATTTTCAAATACGGCATGCCGCCCCACGGCGGACTGGGCATTGGGCTGGAGCGCCTTACCATGAGGCTCCTGGATGAGCAGAATGTGAGGGAGGCATCCCTGTTCCCGAGAGATGTGACCAGACTGGAGCCATAGGAACAGGAAAATGACTGAGAGGAGCAGGAAATCATGGCAAATATCATAAGTGACGAGACAATCGAGTATGTAGGCATCCTGGCCAAGCTGGAGCTTTCACCGGAGGAAAAGGAGGAGGCAAAGAAGGATATGGGGCGGATGTTGGATTATATCGATAAGTTAAATGAACTGGACACACAGGGCGTGGAGCCCATGTCCCACGTATTTCCGGTGAATAACGTGTTCCGGGAGGATGTGGTCACGGGCGCGGACCAGAGAGACCAGATCCTGTCCAACGCACCCCAGCAAAAGGACGGAGCATTCAAAGTGCCTAAGACGGTAGAGTAGGAGGAATGGGAACATGAGCATATCAGATATGACGGCCCTGGAGCTGGGAAGAAGGATTCAGTCAGGGGATATCACCGCGGTCCAGGCCGCGGAGGCATCTCTGGCACGCATAAGGGCCATGGAGCCATCCATCCATGCCTATGTGACAGTGGATGAAGAAAAGGCCATGGAACGGGCCGGGAAGGTCCAGGCGGAAATTGAGGCGGGAAGGCTTAGGGGGCCTCTGGCCGGAGTACCTGTGGCTGTCAAGGACAATCTGTGTACGGAGGGAATGCGGACCACCTGCAGCTCCAGGATACTGGGAAATTTCATTCCCACCTACACGGCCCAGGCAGTTGCCAACCTGGAGCAGGCAGGAGCCGTTATCCTGGGAAAGACCAACATGGATGAATTCGCCATGGGAAGCACCACGGAGACCTCCGCCTTTGGCGTTACCAGAAATCCGTGGAATACGGAACATGCGCCTGGGGGATCCTCCGGCGGTTCCTGTGCGGCGGTGGCTGCCGAGGAATGCTTTTATGCCCTGGGGTCTGATACAGGCGGCTCCATACGCCAGCCCAGCTCCTTCTGCGGCGTCACGGGCATCAAGCCCACCTACGGGACCGTGTCCAGGTATGGGCTCATTGCCTATGGCTCGTCCCTGGACCAGATAGGGCCCGTGACAAAGGACGTGTCGGACTGCGCCGCTGTCCTGGAGGTTCTGGCTTCCCACGACCCCAAGGACAGCACATCCATGGAGCGGAGTGACTGTGATTTCACCTCAGCCCTGTCAGAGGATGTGAGAGGAATGCGCATCGGTATACCGGAATCCTACTTTGGACCGGGGCTGGACCAGGAGGTGAAGGACGCTGTTCTGGAGGCAGCCAGGGTGCTGGGAGAAAAGGGAGCCATTGTGGAGACCTTTGACCTTAAGCTGGCGGAGTACGCCATACCCGCCTACTATGTGATTGCCTCCGCGGAGGCCAGCTCCAACCTGTCACGCTTTGACGGTGTCAAGTACGGCTACCGGGCGCCGGAATATGAGGGGCTTCACAGCATGTACAAAAAGAGCCGTTCCCTTGGCTTCGGGCCGGAGGTGAAGCGCCGCATCATGCTGGGCTCCTTTGTGCTGAGTTCAGGCTACTACGACGCATATTATCTGAAGGCCCTCCGCACCAAGGCCCTGATTAAGAAGGAATTTGACCGTGCGTTTGCCTCCTATGACGTCATACTGGCTCCGGCAGCGCCGTCAACAGCTCCGTGGCTGGGCCAGTCCCTGGGGGATCCTCTCAAGATGTATCTGGGAGATATCTATACCATTTCCGTGAACCTGGCCGGCCTTCCCGGAATCAGCCTTCCCTGCGGCCTGGATTCAAAGGGGCTTCCCATTGGACTGCAGCTCATAGGGGACTGTTTTAAGGAAAAAAACATCATACGGGCCGCCTATGCTTACGAGAAAACGCGGGAATGGAAGCTGCCTCCTGCGGCTGCCGGGGAGGCCAAGGAGCCGTCCGGCGTCACGGCGGGGGAGGCAGAGAGGAGGATGAGCCATGAGTAAACAGTATGAGACCGTTATCGGCCTGGAGGTCCATGTGGAGCTAGCCACCAAAACCAAGATTTTCTGCGGCTGTTCCACCCGGTTCGGGGGAGCGCCAAACACCCATACCTGCCCTGTCTGCACAGGCATGCCGGGCTCCCTGCCTGTGTTAAATAAGCAGGTGGTGGAGTATGCGCTGGCTGTGGGGCTGGCAGCCAACTGCCAGATTAACCAGTACTGCAAATTTGACAGAAAGAACTATTTTTATCCGGATAATCCGCAGAACTACCAGATATCCCAGCTGTACCTGCCTGTCTGCCACGACGGCTGGGTGGACATAGAGACTGAGTCCGGCCTTAAGAAACGCGTGGGAATCCATGAAATCCACATGGAGGAGGATGCGGGCAAGCTGATCCATGATGAGTGGGAGGACTGTTCCCTGGTGGATTATAACCGCAGCGGAGTCCCGCTGATTGAAATTGTGTCGGAGCCTGATATGCGCAGCGCCGAGGAAGTCATAGCCTACCTGGAGAAGCTGAGGCTGATCATCCAGTACCTGGGCGCTTCTGACTGCAAGCTGCAGGAGGGCTCCATGAGAGCGGACGTGAACCTGTCCGTGAGAGAGGCAGGAACGGCGGAGTTTGGCACCAGGACCGAGATGAAGAACCTGAACTCCTTTAAGGCCATTGCCAGAGCCATAGAGGGGGAGCGCAGGCGTCAGATTGAGCTGCTGGAAGAGGGCAAAAAGGTAATCCAGGAGACGCGGCGCTGGGACGACAACAAGGAGAGCTCCAAGGCCATGCGATCCAAGGAGGATGCCCAGGATTACAGGTATTTCCCTGATCCCGACCTGGCGCCGGTGGTCATAAGCGATGAGTGGATTGCCAGGGTAAAGGCCCGCCAGCCGGAGCTGCGCACGGAGAAAATCGTCCGATACAAGGAGGAATACGGGCTTCCTGAGTATGATGCCAGGCTTCTCACCAGTTCCAAGCACATGGCGGACATCTTTGAGGAGACCACCCGCTTGAGCGGCCGGCCCAAGGAGGCATCCAACTGGCTTATGGTGGAGGCCATGCGCCTGATGAAGGAGCAGGAAATGGAGCCGGAGGACATGGAGTTCTCCCCCTCCCATCTGGCTGCCCTTATCCGCATGGTGGAAAACAACATCATCAACAGGACGGTTGCAAAAACCGTGTTTGAAGAGATATTCAGGCACGACGCAGATCCTGAGGCATATGTGGAAGAAAAGGGACTTAAGGTGGTAAGGGACGAGGGCGCCCTGCGGGACACCGTAAAGGCGGTCATGGCTGCCAATCCGCAGTCTGTTGAGGATTACAGGAACGGCAGGGAAAAGGCCATGGGATTTCTGGTGGGCCAGACCATGAAGGCTATGAAGGGGAAGGCGGATCCGTCCATGGTGAACCAGCTTGTAAGGGAGCTGCTTGCCGGCGGGGATGTATAAGCTGTGATAGAGACAGATGGAAAAAGACATAAGTATATCTTTTGACAATATAAGAAAATTTTGTATTGACGGAATGCTTCAATTGGTGTATGCTTGTGTATAATGTACGAAAATGTTGACCGGGGGCTGACAGATGTTTGTCTGACGGAAACATTTTATAGAAAATATAGTGAGCCAGGAGGATATTATGAAGCCATATGCAGAGATGACAAAAGAGGAACTGCTTTCACTTCGCCAGGACCTGAAAGCACAGTACCGTGAGTTTCAGGCAAAGGATCTGAAGCTGGATATGTCCAGGGGGAAGCCGTGTGTGGAGCAGCTGGACCTTTCCATGGGGATGATGGACGTACTGGGCAGCGCCAGCGACCTGACCTGTGAGGACGGTACGGACTGCCGCAATTACGGTGTGCTTACGGGAATCGACGAGGCCAAGGTACTGCTGGCAGATATGATGGAGGTGAATCCTTCCACCATTATCATTTACGGCAATTCCAGCCTGAACGTTATGTACGATACCGTATCCAGGGCCATGACCCACGGAATCATGGGATGTACGCCATGGTGCAAACTGGATAAGGTGAAATTCCTCTGCCCGGTCCCCGGATATGACCGCCATTTTGCCATCACAGAATACTTCGGCATTGAGATGATTAATGTCCCCATGTCCCAGGAGGGACCGGATATGGATATGGTGGAGGAACTGGTGGCCTCCGATGATTCCATCAAGGGAATCTGGTGCGTGCCCAAGTACTCCAATCCCCAGGGCTATTCCTATTCAGACGAGACGGTCCGCCGGTTTGCAAGGCTGAAGCCGGCTGCCTCCGACTTCCGCATCTTCTGGGACAATGCCTGCGGCGTACATCACCTGTATGACCATGACCAGGATCACCTGATTGAAATTCTGGCAGAGTGCAAGAGGGCCGGAAATCCTGATCTGGTTTACAAGTTCGCCTCCACCTCCAAAATCAGTTTCCCCGGTTCCGGTATTGCGGTCATTGCCACCTCCCACAACAACCTGGAGGATATCAAGGCCCAGCTAAAGAACCAGACCATTGGCCACGACAAGGTAAATCAGCTGCGCCATGCCCGTTTCTTTAAGGACATCCACGGCATGGTGGAGCATATGAGAAAGCATGCGGATATCATCCGGCCTAAATTCGAGGCAGTGGAGGAGATATTGGACCGGGAGCTGGAAGGACTGGGAATCGGCCAGTGGACAAAGCCAAGGGGAGGATATTTTATCTCCTTTGATTCCCTGGATGGCTGCGCAAAGGATATCGTGGCCAGATGCAAGAAGGCAGGGGTGGTTATGACATCTGCGGGAGCCACCTATCCATATGGAAAGGATCCCCATGACAGCAACATCCGTATCGCGCCAACCTACCCCACCTTAGGGGATTTGATTACGGCCGCCGAGCTGTTTACCCTCTGCGTGAAGCTCTCCTCTGTGGAAAAGCTCTTAAAAACAATGGCATAATTGGAGGACAGATACCTTCCAAGGAAAATGATTCAAGTGTAAAAGCAGGCACTTTATCAGATAATGATAGGGAGCGGCACATCGAAAGCAGATGTGCACGCTCCCTTCCTCATTGTCCCGGATATCAGGCAGCAGCCCATCCGGGACAGATGTAAGAGCAGGGACCATCTGATAAAGGAGGCAGGACCATGCAGGGCCGGAATGTACGGTTTAAAGGAAAATACGACCTCTTCACGATTTATCTGATTCCCGGCGTGACCATATTCCTGGCATCCTTTGACAGCTGGACCGGCACCAACCTGTCTGTCCTGGGCAACCGGACCGGAAACAAGCTGCTGTTTGCGGTGTGGGGATTTGCCACCGGCATCTACTACTGTGTGTATGTCCGTTATCTTTTTCACATAGGAAGGTACAGGAATCCGGGAGGCAGAACACTCATGTATATAGCGGCAGTCTTTCTCCTCATGGCGGTTATGATTCCCTATATGCCGGAGAAATATCCCTTAAAGGCGGACCTCCATGTGCTGCTGGCTTTCTTTTCACCGGTGCTGCTGGCTTTCAGCATCATTGGTTTCCTCCGCTTTCTCAGCTCCCGTGACCGGATGCGGTTTCGCAGGGCATGGGGCATCCTGTGGATGATGGCAGCCTGCTCCGTCCTCTTCCTCCTGGAAGCGGGCTTTATCACCAGTTTTCTGGAAATATTCATCATCACTGGACTGTGCGGGTATCTGCGCTATATGGAACAGCTTCTGGCAATGTGAAAAGGGTGGGAAAGACGAATTCTTTCCCACCCTTTTCGGGCAGTAAAAACAAACCGTTTATATGGAGTGTAACACAAAAGGGGGCGTTAGAAATCCACTTCCTCGTCATAGTAGCAGCATTTTAACAGCTGTTCCATGACCTCTGGCGTGATGGACCTTGGGTTGGAGCCGGTGCAGGCATCGCCTACGGCCAGTTCGGCAACCTTTGGAAGCTTATCCATAAATTCCTTCTCATCGATGATTCCGCCTTCATAATCCTTTATGCAGGCCGGGATGTCCAGAGCCTTGTTCATCTCCAGGAGACGGGCAATAAGGGCATCGGTCAGTTCCTCATCTGTAGTGCCGGGAAGGTTGATAAATTTAGCGATTTTCGCATATCTGGCGGCGGCCTCAGGTTCTTTGGAGTTGAATTTTATAACCTTGGGAAGGTACATTGCATTAGCACAACCGTGAACAATGTGACCGCCGGAATATGCAGCACCTGTCTTATGGGCCATGGAGTGTACGATTCCAAGCAAAGCATTGGAGAACGCCATTCCGGCCAGACACTGTGCATCGTGCATCTTATCACGGGCTTCCATATCCCCGTTATAAGAAGGTATCAGATACTCGTTAATCATCTCGATGGCATGGAGTGCTAACGGGTCCGTATACTCGCAGTGGAGGGTTGAGACATAAGCCTCAACAGCATGGGTCATGGCATCCATTCCCGTGTGTGCGGTCAGCTTCTTAGGCATGGTCTCAGCCAGGGCCGGGTCCACGATAGCCACATCAGGTGTGATGTTGAAGTCGGCCAGGGGATATTTGATGCCTTTCTTATAATCAGTAATAACGGAAAATGCGGTAACCTCAGTTGCTGTTCCTGATGTGGAGGAAATCGCACAGAATTTAGCCTTGGTACGCAGGGTGGGGAAGCTGAATGGTGTAATCAGATCCTCAAAGGAGGTGTCGGGATATTCGTAGAATGCCCACATTGCCTTTGCCGCGTCAATGGGAGAACCGCCGCCCACAGCCACAATCCAGTCAGGCTCAAATTCCTGCATGGCAGCAGCGCCCTTCAGAACAGTATCCACAGATGGATCAGGCTCAACGCCTTCAAATAATTGAACTTCCATGCCGGCTTCCTTCAGGTAATCAACTACCTTGTCCAGAAAACCGAACCGTTTCATGGAGCCGCCGCCCACAACAACAATGGCTTTTTTGCCGGTCAGGGTCTTAAGGGCTTCCAGTGCATCTTTTCCATGGTACAAATCTCTTGGCAGTGTAAATCTCATGATAATACCTCCCAGTGTATGTAAAATGTTGTTTGAATGTGTTATTTCTTTAACGATTACATCTTATCACCATTGGCCTGGAATGGGTAGGTATGAAAAAGGAATACCGGTATTCCTTTTCCGGCATCTCCCCAAAGGAATTATTAAATTATTGGAAACTGGGGTGAAATGCTATCCGGTATGTGAAACTTATGGTATACTTCTCTAAAATGACTGAGAAAGGGGAATACCGGATGAATTTTTTCATGGGTAAGAAGTTCGTGGGACCTGGAGGCGGTAAAAACGGCCAGGGACCGGAAGTAGTATTTGACAACGGGGAAGAAAGCAATAAGAGGATGAAGCGGATGCTCCGTCCCATCAAGATAGCCATTGTGGTGGCTGTGCTGGCCATTGCCGCCTTTGATTCCTTCTACACCCTGTCAGAGAACGAGATGGCGGTGCTGACCACCTTTGGCCGTCCAAGCAGCGTCACCACCTCAGGACCCAAGTTCAAGGTGCCTTTCATACAGAAGGTACATAAGATGTCCAAGGAAATCAAGGGCATGCCCATTGGATACGACCCGGATTACAATGCGCAGAACCATGCGGACAGCGAGAACAATCCCATTACGGTTACGTCTGAGTCAGAGATGATAACCAAGGATTTTAACTTTGTGAATGTGGATTTTTACATCGAGTACCAGATTGTGGACCCCATTAAGGCGTATATCCACAGCGACACGGCCATTCCTATTTTAAAGAACCTGGCCCAGTCCTATATAAGGGATACCGTGGGCTCCTACAGCGTGGACGAAGTTATCACCACCGGCAAATCCGAGATTCAGGCAAAGGTGAAGGCGCTGCTGTCTGAGCGCCTGGAGCAGGAGGACATCGGCCTGGGCATTAACAATGTGACCATCCAGGACGCGCAGCCGCCTACCGATGCAGTGAACAATGCGTTCAAGGCAGTGGAGGATGCAAAACAGGGGATGGATACCAAAATCAACGAGGCCAGGAAGTACCAGTCCGAGCGGCTTCCGGCAGCCAATGCGGAGGCCGACAAGGCTGCCAGAAACGCGGAAGCCTACCGCCAGCAGAGGATCAGCGAGGCGGAGGGCCAGGTATCCAGGTTCAACGATATGTACCAGGAATATGCAAAGTATCCTCTTATTACAAAGAAGAGGATGTTCTACGAGACCATGGAGGACATTCTGCCGGGGCTCAAGGTCATCATAAACGGCTCAGACGGGACCCAGACCATGCTTCCCCTGGACTCCTTTGTCACCGGGACCCAGGGCAGCGCCGGTTCCCAGGCGGGTTCCTACAGCAGCCAGTCAAATCAGGCGGGCCAGGCAGGCAGGGCGGATCAGGCGGATGATGACAGCGGCCAGTACGGCATCCGTGACCTGGATGAAATGAATGGGGACGATGACCAGAATGGAGGTGGACAGTAATGAAGACATTGACTAAATTTATGAGAAACATGGGAATACTTGTGATCGTGCTCCTGGCTGTCACCATTTTCAATCCGCTGGTGGTCACAAAATCCAATGAGTACTCCCTGATTATCCAGTTCGGAAAGGTGGTCCGTGTAGAGAATTCAGCGGGTCCATCCCTCAGGGTTCCCTTCCTGCAGTCCGTGCAGAAGATACCTAAGTATAAGATGATTTCCGACCTGTACCCAAGCGATGTCACCACAAAGGATAAAAAGGTAATGACCGTTGATTCCTTTGTCATATGGGACATCAACGATCCGGTGAAATATCTGGCGTCCCTGAACGCCAGCAAGGAAAAGGCGGAGGTCCGGCTGGGGAACGTGGTATACAACTCCATCAAAAACGTACTTTCCTCCACCAACCAGGCGGATATCATATCAGGCCGCGACGGGAACCTGGCCAAGACCATCACGGAGAACATCGGTGATGCCATGGATTCCTACGGCATCCACATCTACGCAGTGGAGACAAAGAAGCTGGATCTTCCCGATTCCAACAAGGAATCCGTGTACCAGAGAATGATATCCGAGCGAAACAACATCGCGGCCCAGTATACGGCTGACGGCGATTACCAGTCATCCCTGATTAAGAATGAGACGGATAAGACGGTGAAGGAGACCATAGCCAAGGCCAACGCGGAGGCGGAGAAGATCAAGGCGGAGGGCGAAGCAAGATACATGCAGATATTGAGCGACGCCTACAATGACGAGGCAAAGGCCGACTTCTACAATTATGTGCGCTCCCTGGACGCCCTGAAGGCTTCCATGAGAGGGGATAATAAGACGGTGATACTGAACGAGGACAGCGAGCTGGCCAGGATTCTATCCGGCTCATGGTAAAATGGGGTTTCCTCCTATATAAATAGGAACAAACTAAATAGGAACAATCGGGATTTAACGCAAAACATAAGCCCGTCAGCCGCTGTAATGGAGGGGCTGACGGGCTTATGAAATGATACGGACGGTCAATCGGAGAGACGGCTTACCATCCGTGAGAGGCACCGGAGAAATTCCTCCTCTTCCTTGGAAAATCGGTAGCCGCTTCTGTAAATCAGCAGATCCTTGTGGATATTTCCGGGATAACTGCAAGTCTTTTGAATCAGGCCTGAGGAGGTGAGACAGCCACAGGGCACAGGCGAAGTCCACATATAGGCGCCGGGCAGCTGGCGCAGCAGCTCAAACTGGCTTCCCCTGTCATAGATGGAAACGGTTTTCTTGGAGTTGCCGCCCGTGGCAGAGGCATCCTGGGCCTCAAAGGTAAAGGACGGGTTCTGGATGTCGCCCTGGACGATTTCAATGTAATCGGTAAAATCCAGGTAAGTCAGATTGTCCCCGGTGGCCAGGGGATGGCTGGGGGACATAAGGACATTGCAGGAAAATTGCCACAGTTCCTTCCACTCCAGGTTCTCATCCTGGAGAAGCTTCATATAATAAGATTTATAAAGGGCCTGACAGCGTAAGATGCCCACGTCAAAGGTCTTGCCTGACACGCCCCAGATGGTGTCCCTGGAATTGGTTTCCATGTAATGTACATTGACAGAAGGGCAGCTGTCCATATGTTTTAGAAATTCTGCGAAGGCATAGGAAATATAGGTGGCTCTGGGAACGCACAGATTCACCTCCAGCGCTTTTTCACTGTTCTTGACGCACAGGGCCTCGATCTGTTCCTCCTGAACCAGGATTGCCTTTGCATAGCGCAGGAATTCCTCGCCCTTTTTGGTGGGAACCATCCCCCGGCTGGTCCTGTCGAAGATGTCGCATCCCAGGTCACGTTCCAGCTCGCGGATGATTTTGCTCAGATGGGGCTGATTCATATAAAAATTCTGAGCCGCCTTTGTGATGGACCCGGTTTTTTCTACTTCTACCGCATATTTCAAATAAGAGAGATTCATAGTACAACTCCTGGTTGATTTGTGTTATAATGTCCACGAAGCCCGTGACCGGGACAGAGGGCAGTGCAGAAAATGCATTCTATCCACCTACCAGTATATACTACGAAATCACATTTGAAAAGCTAAAATAACAGGGGGACAAGATGGATAAACTTGACTATAAGATACTGAACATCCTAAAAGAGAACGGAAGGGAAACAGTCTCAGACATCAGCAAGGCCATTCATCTGTCCGTATCAGCCGTACTGGACCGCATCAAGAAGATGGAGGAGTCCGGCATCATCAAGGGCTATACGGTAAGAGTGGATGCCAAGGCACTGGGGAACGATGTCACAGCCCTGATGGAAATCAGCCTGGAGCATCCCAGGTTCCATGACTCCTTCACGGAGGTTATCATGGACCACCCTAATATCCTGGACTGCTACTATCTGACCGGAGATTATGACTTTGTGCTGAAGATATCCTGCGCCTCCTCCGATGAGCTGGAGCGCATCCACCGCACCATCAAGAGCATACCCGGTGTATCCGCCACCAGGACACATTTCGTGCTGAAGGAAATCAAAAACATGTATTCCGCCATACCGGAAGAAGAGAAGAAGCGGTTTTAGCAGCATGTTCCAATGAGAATTTTATGAAAAAGGAGATTACATATATGAAAACGCTTGGATATTATAATGGAAAGTACGACGAGCTGGAGAACATGAGCGTCCCCATGAATGACAGGGTATGCTGGTTTGGAGACGGTGTATACGACGCAGGTCCCTGCCGCAATTACAAGATTTTTGCAATTGACGAGCATGTTGACCGCTTCTTCAACAGCGCTGGCCTTATCAGGATGCAGGTGCCATGCACAAAGGAAGAGCTGAAGGCGCTGCTTCAGGACCTGGTAAATAAGATGGACACCGGGGATTTGTTCATTTACTTCCAGGTAACCAGGGGAACCGCTGTCAGGACCCATGAATTTCCGGAGAACGTACCGGCAAATCTCTGGGTTATGTTAAAACCCATGGGAACACCGGACCTGTACAAGAAGATCCGCCTGCTCACCCAGGAGGACACCCGTTTCCTCCACTGCAACATCAAAACCCTGAATCTGCTGCCCAGCGTCATGGCTGCCCAGAAAGCAAAGGAAGCAGGATGCCAGGAGGCAGTGTTCCACAGAGGCGACCGCGTGACGGAATGTGCCCACAGCAACTGCCATATCTTAAAGGACGGTATTCTCTACACGGCACCTGCCGACAATCTGATTCTTCCGGGCATTGCAAGGGCCCATCTGATTCGTATTTGTAAGAAACTGGGGATTCCGGTAAGCGAGACTCCCTATACCCTGAAGGAGATGATGGACGCGGACGAGGTTCTGGTGACATCCTCCACCAAGCTGTGTGTGGCTGCCGGTGAGATTGACGGCACTCCGGTGGGAGGCAGGGCGCCTGAGACACTGAAGAACATTCTGGACGCAGTGATGGATGAGTACATGGAAGAGACCAAAGCCTGATGGGGCTGCCTTGACTTTTACAGGTCCGGGTGCTAGAATGTAAGGCATGAAAAATACAGGATTAAAGACAATAATAACAGCAGGTTTGATTATCATGTGCACGGCTTGGCTGGCAGGATGCGGCAAGAAAGTTGCGGATCCTGTCACCAGGTCGTCTTTTTTGTTGAACACATTTGTCACCGTCACATTATACGATACAGAGGACCAGACCATTCTGGACGGCTGCATGTCACTGTGTTCCGACTATGAGAAGCTGCTCAGCAAGACCCTGGAGGGCAGCGAGATTTATAAACTGAACCACCGCAGGCCGGGGGAGAGGACCATCACCGTATCGGAGAAAACAGCCCAGGTCCTGGCGGAGGGGCTGGAGTACTACCGCATGTCACGGGGGGCCTTTGACATAACCATAGAGCCTTTGAGCTCCCTGTGGGATTTTACAGGCAAGACGCCCCATGTGCCGCCCAGGGAAGAGATTGAGGCGGATCTGAAAAAGGTGGGATATGAAAATGTGATCCTGGATGGCAGGCAGGTCACCTTCCTCAATGACGAGACAACCATTGACCTGGGCGCCATAGCCAAGGGCTTTATAGCGGACCAGATGAAGGCATACCTGGAGGAAAAGGGTGTGGAAAGCGCGGTCATCAACCTGGGCGGAAATGTGCTCTGTGTGGGAGAACGGCCGGACGGCACCCCTTTTAAGATAGGGCTTCAGAGGCCGTACGCCACCCATACAGAGACTGTTGCGGCGCTGAAAATTGACGGCATGTCCGTGGTTTCCTCAGGCGTGTACGAGAGGCATTTTGTGGAGGACGGCGTCAACTATCATCATATACTGGATCCTTCTACCGGATATCCATATGAAAATGGGCTGACCCAGGTATCCATCATTTCACCCAGGTCAGTGGATGGAGACGGACTGAGCACCACCTGCTTTGCCCTGGGGCTGGAGGAGGGGACCAGGCTCATAGAGTCCATGGACCAAATCTACGGCATTTTTCTTACGGAAGACGGGGAACTCCATTATACCAGGGGGGCCGAGGATTTCCTGTACAGATAATGGTTTTTTCTTTACAATTCCATGATGCTACCATATAATAGAAGGGATTATTGCTCCAGGGCTTGTGTGTGCGCACTCTGGAACAGGGCAGGAGCAGAAGATGTTACGTAAAATATGGGAAAAATGTGTTAACTATGAGACGATAAGCTACATTATATGCGGGTTTCTCACCACGGCAGTGGATTTTGCAGTATACGCCCTGCTGAGGCAGATTGAGATAGGCGTAGGCCTGTCCCAGGCCATGTCATGGCTGGCTGCCGTGCTGTTTGCCTATGTGGTGAACAAGCTGATTGTGTTCCGCAATTATAATCTGAGGCCTTCCTACCTTGTGAAGGAGATGGGAGCATTTGTGGCGGCCCGGGCGTTCTCAGGAGCCGTTACCTGGGTGCTCATGGTGGTCATGGTAAAATTAGGCGGTGACAGGGGAATGCTGTATGAGCTGTTCTGCAAATTCACATCCTCTGTTATCAACATGGTACTGAACTATATTTTCAGCAAACTCTGGATATTCAAGAATAAGCCTGAATAGAGAAAGGTGACTGTGATGGAACGTGAAGAGATAGAACGGGTTGAACGGGAGCTTGACGCAATCCTGAAGCTTGTGCAGCCGGAACCGACCATACAGGATAAAGCCCGGGAGGAAGCGCTCTCAAAGGAGCCGGTTTCCGGCGGGAGGAAAATGACATCAGAGGAATATGCTCCGGAAGATGGATATGCAGCAGATGGATATGCAACAGATGGATATGCCGCAGATGGATATGCAGCAGATGGGTATGCAGCAGATGGATATGCGGCAGATAATTATGCAGCGGATAGATATGTGGCAGATAATTATGCAGCAGATCATTATGTGGCAAGAGATAGAGCAGCAGACAATCATGCAGCAGGAGATGTGGCAGCAGACAATCATGCGGCAGTAGATGGAGCAGCGGACAATTATGCGGCAAGAAACGGGGCAGCGGATAATCATACAGCAGACAGTTATACATCAGATAAATACACATCAGTCGAATATACATCAAACGAATATATATCAGACGAATATACATCAGAGGAAGACGAATACGGAATGGAAGAAGAGAATGAGACTGCCGGACAGGACAGGCAGCAGTACGATAAGAGAGAGACAAGGATGTATCAGACAGGAAACAGGCGCGGCCTTCGGCTGTTAAAGCCTTCAGACGGTCTGGTGGCAGCATTTTTTGTCCCGGTGGTGGCCATGATTATCATATTTGCCCAGAGGGGTATCTTTCCATTTGGGGAAGAGTGCTTTCTCAGGACGGATATGTACCATCAGTATGCCCCGTTTTTTTCAGAGTTCCAGTATAAGCTGACCCATGGGGGAAGCCTGCTCTACAGCTGGGATATCGGCATGGGGGTGAATTTTTCAGCCCTCTATGCCTATTATCTGGCCAGCCCGGTGAACTGGCTTCTGATACTATGCCCGAAAAAGTTCATCATTGAGTTTATGACCATCCTCATTGTTCTCAAGACAGGACTGTCCGGCCTTAGCTTTTCCTGGTATCTGAAGAAACACTTTGGGGTTAAAAATTTCGGCGTAGGCTTTTTCGGTATTTTTTATGCCCTAAGCGGTTATATGGCGGCCTACAGCTGGAATATCATGTGGCTGGACTGCATCATGCTGTTTCCAATGATTCTTCTGGGACTGGAGCAGCTGGTGAAGGAGAAGAGGGGAACGCTCTACTGCATCACCCTGGGCCTCTCCATCCTTTCCAATTACTATATTTCCATCATGATTTGCATTTTCATGGTTATTTATGTGATTGCCCAGATGATACTCAATCCGCCAAAGAGCTTTGGTGACTTCATGGGAACAGGGCTGCGCCTTGCCTTTTATTCCCTTCTGGCGGGCGGTCTGGCCGCGGTGGTGCTTTTGCCGGAGATTTACGCGTTGCAGGTAACCGCGTCAGGGGATTTTGATTTTCCCAAGACATTTTCATCCTACTTTTCCATCTTTGATATGATTGCCCGTCATATAGGAAATGTGGGAACCGAGATAGGGCTGGATCACTGGTCGAATATATACTGCGGTGTGGCAGTTCTCATGTTCTTCCTTTTATACCTGGGCAGCAGGAAGATAGCCTTCAGGGAAAAGGCAGTGTACTGCACCATGCTGATTCTGTTTTATGCCAGCTTTTCCGTGAATGTGCTGAACTTTATATGGCATGGGTTCCACTATCCCAACAGCCTTCCATGCCGCCAGTCCTTCATTTATATTGCGCTGATGCTGTTCATGTGTTACCATGCCTACATTCATCTGGAGGATATGTCCTGGAAATCTGTGTGCCTGGCGTTTTGGGGAGCTGTTTCCTTTGTGCTGCTGGCAGAAAAGCTGGTGAATAATCCGGAACAATACCATTTCTCCGTGTTCTATGTGGCGCTCCTGTTCATCGCCGTATATGGAGGTCTGATTTACCTGTACCACAAGGGAAAATGGAGCCTGGATGCCATTCTTCTCACTGCCTTGGCCGTGGTCGCCATTGAGGCTGCCGTGAATACAGCGGTAACCAGCATACCTACCACCAGCAGGACTGCCTATGTGAAAGATAACCAGGATGTGGAGGATTTGGTGTGGAATATTAAGTCAGATACCTTCTATCGTGTGGAAAAGACAGACAGAAAGACAAAAAACGACGGCGCCTGGATGAATTTCCCGTCCGTATCCCTGTTTTCATCCACAGCCAATGCCTCGCTGTCGGACTTCTTCCGCAAAATGGGGTGTGAGAGCTCCACCAACGCCTACAGCATTACAGGAAGCACTCCTCTGGTGGACAGCCTGCTGTCTGTGCGGTACGGCGTATATGGGGACCAGCAGCCTGCCGATGGACTCAGAGATCTGTCCGCAAGAAAAGGAAGCATGTGGCTGTATGAGAATCAATTTACCCTGCCCGTGGCATTCATGCTGCCATCGGATGTGGAGGGGAACTGGATATTGGATTCCGGGAACCCGGCCCATGTCCAAAACGATCTCTGCGATGTGCTGGATACGGAGCATGTGCTGCTGCCCAACGAGAGCGTTACAGAGGGCAGGAAGCTTACATTTACAGCCGGGGAGACAGGAGATTACTATGTGCATGTGACCAATAAGAAGGTGAAGGAGGTCACGGCTGTAATCGGAGAGCAGACAGAGAGCTTTGATAATGTGGACCGGGGCTACTTTATGGAGCTGGGCCGCATCAATAAGGATGTGGAGGTGCGCCTGGAGGCAGGGGATGAGGGCAGCCCCACTCTCCAGGCAGAGGTGTGGCGTTTTAACCCTCAGGCCCTGGAGGCTGTTTATGGAAAAATGAACCAGAATCCCATGGTGCTGTCCCGGTGGACGGATACGGAGCTGTCCGGCAGCATTACAGCGGATACGGCAGGCGTTATGTACACCAGCATTCCCTATGACAAGGGATGGACTGTCCTGGTGGACGGCAAGACCGTGGCGCCCCGGAAGATGTTTGACACGTTTCTGGCAGTGGATGTCAGCGAAGGGACCCACCGAATCAGTTTTTCCTATGAACCGGAAGGACTTGGGACCGGGGCGTGGATTACCGGAGTCAGCGCGGCTGTTCTGGGAGTCGCTGTTCTGGCCGGAATCAGCCGGAGAAAGAAAAAGGACCGTGCAGTAAGCGGATACACCATAAGAAAGAACCACAAAGAGAACAAAAAGAGCCAGAAAAAAGAGAGCGGCAGCAAGCAGGAAAACAGAACAAACGAAAACGAGAAATAAGGAGATAAGAGCCATGAAATTATGGGGCGGACGTTTTACGAAAGAAACCAATCAGCTGGTACACAATTTTAACGAATCCCTTTCCTTTGACCAGAAATTCTACCGTCAGGACATCAGGGGCAGCATTGCCCATGTAAAGATGCTGGCAAAGCAGGGAATTCTTACAGAACAGGACAGAGATGATATTATCCGGGGATTGGAAAGCATTCTGGAAGATCTGGATAATGGTAAACTGACTATATCATCCGATTCCGGATATGAGGATATCCATTCCTTCGTGGAGGGGACCTTGACCGAGCGGAACGGAGAGGCGGGAAAATGCCTTCACACAGGGCGCAGCCGCAATGACCAGGTAGCCCTGGACATGAAGCTCTATACCAGGGATGAGATTGACGCCGTCGAGGCGCTGGTGAAGGAACTGTTAGAAGAGCTGCTGGCAGTGATGGAGAAGAATACAGACACCTTCATGCCTGGCTTCACCCATCTCCAGAAGGCCCAGCCAATTACCCTGGCCCATCATATGGGGGCTTACTTTGAGATGTTCTCCAGGGACAGATCCCGTCTTAAGGATATACGCAAACGTATGAATTACTGTCCCCTGGGATCAGGCGCTCTGGCAGGCACCACTTACCCTCTGGACCGGGAATACACGGCAGAGCTTCTGGGATTTGACGGACCAACCCTCAATTCCATGGACTCAGTGGCTGACAGGGATTACCTGATTGAACTGCTCAGCGCTCTGTCCACCATCTCCATGCACCTGTCCAGGTTCTGCGAGGAAATCATAATATGGAATACCAACGAGTACCGGTTTGTGGAGATTGATGACTCCTACAGCACAGGAAGCTCCATCATGCCCCAGAAAAAGAACCCGGACATCGCAGAGCTGATACGCGGCAAAAGCGGGCGCATATACGGCGCCCTGGTGTCCATGCTGACCACCATGAAGGGGATACCTCTGGCTTACAACAAGGATATGCAGGAAGATAAGGAGCTTACCTTTGACGCCATTGACACGGTAAAGGGATGTCTGGCTCTGTTCACGGGCATGATTTCCTCCATGAGCTTTCAGAAGGAGGTAATGGAGGCCAGCGCAAAGAACGGCTTTACCAATGCCACGGATGCGGCAGATTATCTGGTGAACAAGGGAGTGCCTTTCAGGGATGCCCACGGCATTGTGGGACAGCTGGTCCTTGCGTGCATCAGCAAGGGTATTGCCCTGGATGACCTCAGCCTGGAAGAGTACAAGGCCATTAGTCCGGTGTTTGAGGAGGACATATATGAGGCCATCAGCATGAAGACCTGCGTGGAGAAGCGCCTTACCATAGGCGCCCCCGGACAGGAGGCTATGAAAAAAGTCATTGGGATATATAAAAAGCAGCTGGGAATGGATGATGCTCAGTGATATTATATGAGATTTTATCTCACATAAAATCCCTCTTGACGGAAAAATCTCTTGATTATATAATATTTACAGCAAAAGAGTTGTAAATACAACGGAAAGAAGGGCAAATATGGAGGAATGGCTGCCTCTTGTGAAAAAATCTCCGCTATTTTACGGCATAAATGATGACGAGCTCTATACCCTGTTAAAATGCTGTGCCTCGGAGCAGGTGCTTTATGAGGACGGGGAATACATCTTCCGCATGGGAGAATCCGTCAATAAGGTGCTGGTTCTGCTGAGGGGGAAGGCATGTGTCATCCAGGAGAATTTCTGGGGACATCAGGAACACATATATCATATAAAGGAAGGGGAGCTCTTTGGCCAGTCCTATTCCTGCGCCAGGACCCCGGTGCTGCCGGTGAGTGTGGTGGCAGAGGGGGGATGCGAGGCCCTGTTCCTCAATTACCAGCGGATGATTACATTTTGTCCCCTGGCCTGCGATTTCCACACCAGGTTCATACACAACATGCTGCGTCTGGTGTCGGAGCACAATGTGAAGCTGGAAAACAAGCTGGAGCATGTGTGCCGCAGGACCACCAGGGAAAAGCTCTTGTCCTATCTGTCAGAGCAGGCCATGGCAAAAGGGGGAAGAGATTTTGACATACCCCATAACCGCCAGGAGCTGGCTGAGTATCTCTGCGTGGACCGGAGCGCCATGTCCAGCGAGCTGAGTAAGATGCGGGCTGAGGGCATACTGGATTTTCAGAAGAACCACTTTGTGCTCCATGACAGAGGGGCGGGGGAGCGCAGGGAAGGGGCTTAAGGACAATCCTATATCAGAACAGGTATTGATTAAAAAAGGGAGACGACAGGCAGGCATGCAGTGTTGTTTCCCTTTTATATTTAACACAACCTCATATACGATTTATGATTCACATTACTTTGGGTAGGCAGCATTCAGGCAACGCTCTGCAGCTTCTTTGGATACCAGGTTTACGGCTCTGGAATCATCTTTTCTGGTATAGTAGTCGGTTCCATCCGCGGTGGGGCTTCCAATCAACAAAGTCAGGCTCCCATCCGTATCTCCGTTTTCATAGGTCCAGGAAAGCGTCATCGCCGGATCCGACAGGCCATAGCTGCCCAATTCTTCATCGCTGGCCTTATATGACACGCAGGATTGGAAGGACAAACCGCTTATGGCATCCGCCAGATGATTAAGAGCGCCATTGTCATCCAGGCGGTTGGCCTCATCCGCGGCAGAATCCTTGTACCAGGCTATATTGCCCGCGTCATCCACGGCCTTTTTACAGAACCGGCTGGTCTGACCGTTCCTGGAAACAGTGATTTCCCGGATGTCGGCGCCTGCCACATGGGGAAGGGATTCTGTCTCCACAAAATCGTAAAGCCCCTTGGCAGCTGTCTCGGTCAGGTAACTGCTGATTGTATAAATCTGGCTGTCCCCTTCCATGGCTGCGTAGTACTGGGCTGGGGGCCGGGAACCGTCCGGGCCTTCACCCCCGGTACCCGGAACCTGGCTTCCCAGCAGTATGGCATGGGAGGAACCGTCAGGGGAGACAGTATCAAACCGCACGGAAGGGTTATCCAGGCCATATGTTTTTGGAGAATCCGCATCGTTTAACTTCCGCTCTGCTTTTAAGTGGGACAGGGTATCTGCCAGGGTAGTCAGTGGATATTGGCGGATAGGGCAGTCCTTGTCCCCCTTATAGTACCAGGTGCCGCCTTCCCGGGTAAAAGACAGACTCTTGTCATCCTTTGTCCAGGACAGGGAAGACAGCTCCGGAAGGTCAGTTATATATACAGAGGCGTTTTCCGGAGACAGCGCCTGTGCTTTCACGTTCCTCCCCTGCTGCCAGGTGATGGCGCCATAGGCAGCGCAGAGAAGGACCAGGGCTCCCAGAGCAGGAACCATTGGCCGTATATGTTTCTTCATGTAAAACCTCCTCGTTATGAGCACTTAGTGACCGTATTGTGGTCACTTACGTGCGATACATGCCAGC
>JAJQEA010000184.1:0-6702 GCA_021201905.1 Clostridia bacterium | reverse complement strand
CGTTATGAGCACTTAGTGACCGTATTGTGGTCACTTACGTGCGATACATGCCAGCATGTTTTAAAGCTTCCAGCGCTTCAGCCAGATCACAAAGCCTGCAATAAGGAAAATGACCGGAATCACGATAATGAACAGAGCGCTCCACAGTCCGGCGGATGTTACCATATTATAGGTAATATCCAGGCTTTTGCTGGGGATAGACAGGGGTGTGACTCCGGTCAGTCCGTTGGTCGCGGCGTTCATGAACAGAGTCAGGTTGGTGATGCCGGGGAACCGTGACAGAATGGAATCATCAATCATGCTTGGCGCCGTGATAATGGTAAGCATGGAGGATGTGGCCTCTTCCTCGTTTACAGTTTCCGTGGCCACAGCTCCCAGCACATAGGCCCCCTGCGTCTTCTCCTGGGTGACAGGATCCACCAGAAACGCGGAATCAGAGGTGGTAAGGAAGGGCTGGACCGTAATGTCCTCCGAAGGATTTTCCTGTATGGTCATTCCGGCGGGCTGGACCAGAAGGGCTGCCGTGGAGGAGTCGATTCCTGAGAGAAGGCTGCTGGCAAAGTCGTAATCCGGAATAACATGAAAGGGATTATTGTTGTAATAATGCTGGGGAGCCGGGTCAGCCACAAATCCATTTTTCAGATCCATTCCGTACTGGGAAATGAAATCAGTCAGATTGGCCAGGGTATCCTGGGTACAGCCTGCAAGGAGCAGCATGCGGCCGCCGTTTTTCAGGTAATCCGTCAGTATTTCTTTTTCATCCGCGGAGATATCCCTGGCAGGGGCATTCATGATGAGAAGGCTGCAGTCCTGGGGAATGGCTCCCTGGGTGAGCAGATTCAGTTCGGTTGCATTCATGCCGGATTTATCCATGGCATCGGCTGCGGCTGATGGGAGGGCAGCTTCGCCGTGCCCGGTCAGAGTATATACAGCCGCCGCCGTATCGCTTGTGACATAGCGGATGGCGCTGGTAATCTGTCCTTCACCGTCAAAGGCTGTTTCCTTGATTTGCCCGTACTGGTAGTAAACCATGGGGTCGAACTGGATAATATCATTAAATGAAATGGAAGTCTTTTTTCCGGTGGACTGGCAGGATACAATCAGGTTGCCCGGTTCTGTGTCCAGGGAGGTAAGTACGTCCGGGTGAAGCACTGGGTCATTGGCTTCCACCGAAATATGGGGAGAAAGGTCTTTGTACAGATCTACAAAGGATGATATCCTCTCATCCACCGAGTTGGGATCCGCTACGATGTGTATGGTGACGTCTCTGTCCAGCTGTGCGAGAATGTCCTTGGTTGTATCACCCAGGGTAAGGATTTTGCTGGAGCTTAAGTCGTGTTTCAGATATTTGGCAGGAAGCCTCCCTACTATCAGGTTCAATACAATGACAGCGGCAATGACCACCAGGGTGAACAGTGCCATATAGCTGCCTTTTTTTAGTTTTCTGGTCATATGATTCAACTCCACCTTCTTTTTTCAATTGACTGAACCGTCAGGAACAGCAATATGCCGGCCGCACTCAGATAATAGACAAGACCGCTCACATCCAGCATATGGCTGCTGACAATGCCGTCAAATACGTCTGTCAGGACGATTTTTCCCAGAAGTCCGGTCAGGGCCCGTTCAAACATGCTCTGCTTCACGAAAAAGATTCCTATAAGGACGGCTGCCCCGGCTGCTTCCAGTCCAAGGGAAAGAGGAATATGGCCGGTCAGCCGGTACATGATAAAACACACAAGGGTCCACAGAATGAGGAAACCGGCCAGCGAACCCGCTGCGGCAGCCGGTATAAAGTTTAAAAGCCCTGGCCAGAGGATGCTGAGCAGCAGAATGCCGAAGGTCCCGGCAGCGGCTATGAGCTGGCTTTCCGTAAGGGAAGAGATGAAAAGCCCAATGGCAATGTAGACGCATCCCAAAAGGAAGAAGGCCAGTATGGATGCATAGTCCTCTGTCAGGTAGGCGGTCCCGGCGCTTCGGATGATAAGGGGACAAAGGCAGGCAATGGCCATGGGGACGGCGAAAACAGTGACCATGGAAAGATATTTTCCCATGACAATACCCCATGTGGATACAGGGGAGGTCAGCAACAGCTGGTCCGTCCGTGCCCTGTGTTCGTCCGACATGCTCCGCATGGTCAGAATTGGCACCGCAATCATGAGTATCATCAGAATGGAATTAAGTGTATAGGAAAAATAGGGATAACCGTTAATCATATTGTAAACCATGAAATAAATGCCCATGAACATGGTCATGAAAGCAATAAAAACATAGCCTGTCATGGAGCAGAAATAGGATTTCAGCTCCCGTTTATAGATAGCTTTCATTGGGACTCTACCTCCTTTGATTGGTCTGCGGGGTCTGCGGCACCGCTGTCCTCCCGGGATTTCGGGGTGTCCTCTGTCAGCTCCAGGAATATTTCCTCCAGGGAAGCCCTGGAGGGAGCCATGGCCAGGATGGGAAGACGGTGATAGGCCAGGGAGTAAAAAATTGTTTCGCGGATATCTGCTTCCCGGTCGGGCGATTCGGTGCCGTCCGAAGCGATGGTGCCGACCGAGGCAATGGTGCCGTCCGAAGCGATGGTGCCGTCTGAAACAATAGCATCTCCGCCGCCTCCAAACTGCAAATTCACAATGCAGGTGCCATTCTCGCTGCCGGCCTCCATACGCTCTATGGTCAGACCGTGAATTTCCTCCAGCACGGGCCTCAGCGCCTCCTCGCTGCCTTTTACCGTCAGCTCCAGGCCCTCGGCGCCTTTTAACCGCTGTTCCAGGTTTTCAGGGGTATCGCTGGCAATCAGCTTTCCGTGGGCAATGATCATGATATGGTCGCAGACAGCGCTTACCTCGGACAGGATGTGGGAACTCAGAATGACGGTGTGTTGTTTTCCCAGACCTTTTATCATATCCCGTATCTCAATGATTTGCTTGGGGTCCAGTCCAACGGTAGGCTCATCCAGGATAATGACAGAGGGCTTTCCCAAAACGGCCTGGGCCATGCCCACCCGCTGCCGGTAGCCCTTGGACAGGTTTCGGATCAGCCGTTTCCTGACATCCGTGATTTTAACCAGTTCCATGACCTCCTGTATGGCGTCCATACGCCCCGGTTTCGGCAGCTTTTTTATACAGGCCGCAAACTCCAGGTATTCGTCCACTGTCATGTCCATATACAGAGGCGGAATCTCAGGCAGATACCCGATGCGTTTTTTTGCGGCTTCCGGCTCCTCCAGTATGTCGTGGCCGTCTATGATGACCTGGCCCTCTGTGGCGCCCAGATAACCGGTCATGATGTTCATGGTAGTGGACTTGCCGGCGTCGTTAGGACCCAGGAAGCCGTATATCTGGCCGTCCTCCACCCGGAAACTCAAATGGTCCACTGCCAGATGGCCGCCGTAATCTTTCACAAGATTTTTTACTTCAATCAATGATTGTGTCCTCCTGTCAGTTTTTTATAAACATATTCACCAAACAGTTTTAAAATTAAAATGTGATGAAAATGTGTTTAAATTATAATCTTTTTATAACAATTGTTTTTAAATTTGCATAATAACGCAAAGAACCGCAAAATGTTGCACTGATTTTTGCGAGAAAAAGTATTGCCCTGTATGGATGGAATTGGTATAATAAAGGGCAGTTGGTAAAAAAATAACATCTATGATGCGTGGGCCCCTTTGGGGCACCGGAATGGAGGGAACTATGAATCAGATTGATACCATGTCAGTCAATGCAATCCGCGTTCTGGCAGCAGATGCTGTACAGAAAGCCAAATCAGGCCACCCAGGACTTCCTTTGGGAGCCGCAGCCATGTCCTTTGAGCTGTGGGCAAAACATATGAACCATAATCCTAAGAATCCAGGATGGGAGAACCGGGACCGTTTCATTCTTTCAGGAGGCCATGGCTCCACACTGCTGTATTCCCTGCTTCATCTTTTCGGCTACGGCCTTACAAAAGAGGATATGATGAATTTCCGTCAGATGGATTCCCTGACACCGGGACATCCTGAGTACGGCCATACAGTAGGCGTTGAGGCCACCACAGGCCCGCTGGGCGCAGGCATGGGCATGACAGTTGGCATGGCCATGGCAGAGTCCCATCTGGCTGCCGTGTTCAACAAGGACGGATATCCTGTTGTTGACCATTTTACCTATGTGCTGGGCGGCGACGGCTGCATGATGGAGGGCATTTCCTCTGAGGCATTCTCACTGGCAGGCACCCTGGGACTGGGCAAGCTTATTGTATTTTATGATTCCAACCGTATTTCCATCGAGGGAAGCACGGATATCGCATTTACAGAGGACGTACAGAAGCGCATGGAGGCCTTCGGATTCCAGCTGATTACCGTTGAGGACGGAAATGATCTGGATGCCATCGGCAAGGCAATCGAGGAGGCCAAGGCAGATACCACACGTCCATCCTTTATCACCGTAAAGACCCAGATTGGCTACGGCTGTCCCGCAAAGCAGGGCAAGGCCAGCGCTCACGGCGAGCCTCTGGGAGATGACAATGTTAAAGCCATGAAGGAATTCCTGAACTGGCCGTCCATGGAGCCCTTCTATGTACCGGATGAGGTATATGCCAATTATAAGGCATGTGCTGAGAGAGGCGCTGAGACAGAGGAAAAATGGAACGCATTATTTGCGGAATACTGCGGGAAATATCCGGAGATGAAGGAATTATGGGATAAATTCTATAATCCGAATCTGGCTAATGATGTTTATGACAGTGAAGACTACTGGGCATTTGAGGACAAGCCGGATGCTACCAGGAGCCTGTCCGGCAAGCAGCTTCAGAAGCTTAAGAACCTGATGCCCAACCTGATTGGAGGAGCGGCAGACCTGGCTCCGTCCACCAAGACCTACATGGCTGATATGGGCGATTTCTCCAGGGATAACTATGCCGGACGCAACCTGCATTTCGGTGTCCGCGAGCTGGCCATGTCCGCCATTGGAAATGGTCTCATGCTTCACGGCGGCCTGCGGGCGTTCGTGTCCACCTTCTTTGTGTTCAGCGATTATACAAAGCCAATGGCAAGGCTGTCCGCTCTTATGGGCGTGCCCCTTACCTTTGTATTTACCCATGACAGCATCGGCGTGGGAGAGGACGGACCTACCCATGAGCCCATCGAGCAGCTGGCCATGCTGCGCGCCATGCCTAATTTCCATGTATACCGTCCGGCGGATGCCACGGAGACAGCCGCTGCATGGTACAGCGCCGTTTCTTCCAAAAAGACTCCTACGGCCCTGGTACTCACAAGACAGAATCTGCCGCAGCTGGCCGGATCCAGTAAGGAGGCATTAAAGGGAGCCTACATCCTGGAGGATTCCGCCAAGGAAGTTCCGGATGCCATTATCATTGCAACTGGTTCCGAGGTGGAGCTGGCAGTGGGCGCAAAGGCTGAACTGGCGAAAGAGGGCGTGGATGTACGCGTTGTCAGTATGCCCAGCATGGACGTGTTTGAGGAGCAGCCAGAGGATTACAAGGAGAAGGTCCTTCCAAAGGCAGTGCGTAAGAGAGTGGCAGTAGAGGCACTGGGCGATTTCGGATGGGGCAGGTATGTGGGCCTTGACGGAACCACTGTCACCATGAAGGGATTTGGCGCCAGCGCACCGGCAGGACAGCTCTTTAAGAAATTCGGATTTACGGTTGAGAACGTTGTGGCAGCCGTGAAGTCACTGTAAGAAAGAAGCATTATTTTAGAACAGCCCCCTGAATGAGCGGTCCGCTCTCAGGGGGCTGTTCTGCTCTGTGGGCCGGGGTGTAAACCATCTGCTGACTTCCTGCATATGATACAGTGAAAGAATATGGTAAGGAGGGGGACAACTTGGCGGAAATAGCAGGGTATGTGGGTTTTGTACTGATAGATTATGCGGCCATGATCCTGTTTGCGGGAATGGCCAGCCGTTATTCTGAGTCTGTGCTGGATTTGAAAAAAGCAGGAAGGAAGGCGCTGCTTCCCGCGGCAGCCATGGTGTTGATGTGGATGGTGGTCTTTTCAGGACTTCCCGTCATGGTAGTCTATCTGTTCCTTTACAGTATGCTGCTGCTCTATTTTCTTCTGTCCTATGACGACAACCTGTCCGCGGCCATGTTTGCCAGCGGGACATTCATGTTCCATGTCGCAGACCTGTATATGATGCTTTTTGGCATATTTTCACTGCTGTGCGACATAGAGACAATGGAAACGTTCCAGGGTGATTTCCTCTACCTCATCCTGGTGCTTTTGGTGCTTCTGTCATCCATGGTCAGTCTGGAGATATTTAACAGGATGATAGACAAGGAGGCCGTGCAGATACTCATTAGAAATAAAAGACAGATCCGTTTTGCAGCTACTTCCCTGATGTTCATTGATATATATCTTCTGATATTGAGCATTGTTTATGACAGGAGCACATATACCAGCCTGATGCTGCTGTTTCTTGTCATAACATCCATCCTTTTATTTGGTACTTTTTATACATCCTTTATCCATGCGGTGAGAATGAGCGTGCTGGAGATGTATGAGAGCAGGTTCAAGGATCTGGAATCCCAGCTTGAGCAGAGCAACAGAAGCCTTGGAAAGTTAAAGGATGAGGCGTATACCGATGCCCTGACCGGGGTGGCCAGCCGAAGATACGGCCTTCTGGATTTGGACCGGATGCTTCAGGAGAAGAGGGACCTGAGCGCATGTCTGATTGACCTGGATGGGCTCAAGGCGGTGAATGATAC
>JAJQEA010000120.1 GCA_021201905.1 Clostridia bacterium | reverse complement strand
TCCCTACTGCCATGGTGTCGGGTCTGGCAAAGGACATTACCATCAGCCTGTATTCGCCTACAAAAACATTCAATCTGGCCAGTTTGCGCTGCGCCTATGCCGTGGCATATGCCCCATGGCTGCGGGATGCCATGGAGAAGGCCACAGTCATGACCCATTTCAGCAATCCCAATGTGCTGTCCTGTGAGGCGCTGATTGGAGCGTATCAGGAGGGCGGAGAGTGGGTGGAACAGCTCAACCACTATATCAGAAAAAACCAGGAATACGTACAGGACTATGTAACATCCCGGTTTGCCGGGGTCAGGATGCAGCTGCCTGAGGGCACATACCTGGGATGGCTGGACTGTTCTGCGCCTTCCCTGGATTTTGGACAGATTCTTAAGGATATGGAAACATGTGGAGTGCTGGGAAATGACGGGGCTTCTTATCTGGCGCCGGAACACATCCGGCTTAATCTGGCCTGCCCCATGTCGGTGTGCAAGGAAGCCATGTCGCGGCTGGAACGGTATGTGTTTCAGAGCCGGGGAGAAAGGACCGCGTGATGAAAAAGCAGAATAACAGATTATTTTATGGCTGGTCCGTTGTTCTTGGCTGTGCAGTGGTATGCGGGTGCAATATCGGGGTTCTGTCCAATACCGTGGGAGTATTCCTGAAGCCGGTTTCCACGGAATTGGGTGTGTCCAGAAGCCAGATTGCCTTATATTCAAGCATATTTTCCATGATTGGAATGTTTTCCGCCCCTTTTCAGGGGAGACTTATGGAAAAGTACAGTCTGAAGAAGCTGATGGTTTCCGGCTCCGTGATTGCGGGAATCTGCCTTTTCTGCTATTCCCTTGCTCCGGGCCTGTGGTTTTTTTATGTAAATGCCGTTCTATGCGGCCTCGTATTCGGATTTACGAACCTGATTCCCGTAAATAAGATTCTCTCCAACTGGTTCACAAAAAAGAAGGGGACGGCGGTGGGCTTTGCTCTGGCAGGTTCCGGACTCATGGCTATGGTGGTGACACCGATTCTTTCGCGCATGGTGGCAGATTACGGCTGGAGGAGCGGATACCGCTTTATCGGGAGCCTGTACCTGCTGCTTATGGTACCGGTCATTCTATTTGTCATAAAGGAATCGCCGGAAGATGGAAAGACCAAGAGGTGGGTACCGGGAGACGCAGAGAAGAACGCAGAGGGCAATACAAATGAGGATGCAAAACAGGACATAGAAACCGGGCTTACCAGAGCTCAGGCAATGAGGACCAGGAGGTTCTGGCTGGTACTGGCAGCACTGGTGTTGGCCAGTTCTGTAGCTATGGGGATTCAGCAGCATATGATAGCATACCTTACAGATATGGGATACGGTCAGCAGTATGCATCAGGAATATATTCCCTGTCCATGGGGGTTCTGATGGCGGGCAAAGTAATACTGGGAACCCTGTATGACCGTTTGGGGATAAAGGGAGCGTCCGTCTACATATGTCTGGTACTGGCTGCCTCCCTGGGATTTCTGCTCATGGCGGAAGTGCCGGAGGTACCATATCTGTTTGCCGCTGCCTTTGGTCTTGCCAATGCAATCCAATCCATACCGGCCACCTGTCTGGTGACACGTTTTTTCGGGACACGTGAGTTTACATCCATTTATGGAATATGTAATGCAGGTAATATGGCGGGAATCGCACTGGGTACATCCATGTCTGCCTGGATTTACGATGCTTCCGGTTCCTATACCACGGCCTGGTATTTTTATCTGCTGTTGAGCGCAGTTATATTCATACTCTATATGGGCGCTGACAGGGAATATGAACGGCATGCTCTGCAAAAATGCTGCCAGTGATACGGAGCAAATAATGAGGAAACGGTTAAGAATACGTGTGTCAATTTGAAGTTTATCGGGAATGTTGGAGTATGCCGGGTGGCATGTCTCCAACATTTTTACAAACAAAGATTGACATCTATTTAACATTATGGTATTATTTTACAATAAGATACAAAAAGAATGTTAAAAACTTATTCATAAATACAAACAAAAAAGTGGTTCTATGGAACGTATAATGGAAATATAGCTATAATCAGGCTGTCTTTCTGTTTGCTTTCATAGGACCTTTTTATATGAAAAGGAGGTAAAATGAAAGAAGGCAAACACAAAAAAGAATCAGTTTTTGAACTGAACGGCGGAATGCCGCCTTTGGGACAGGCGCTTCCCCTGGCTTTCCAACACATTGTGGCGATGATAGTGGGATGTGTTACCCCTGCCATCATCATTGCGGGCGTGGCGGGTTTAAGCGGGGAAAACAAGGTCATCATTGTCCAGGCGGCGCTTGTGGTATCTGCTTTGGCCACCCTTTTGCAGGTATTCCCCGTGGGATTCAGGAAAGGCAGCCTTCAGTTCGGAGCTGGACTGCCGTTGATTGTCGGGGTTGGATTCGCCTATGTCACAAGCATGTCCACCATTGTGGAGGGCTACGGCATAGCGACCATCTTTGGGGCAGAGATTGTAGGCGGTATCGTGGCAGTGCTGGTGGGGCTGTCCTACAACAAGATTAAGTCGCTGTTTCCGCCGCTGATTATAGGTATTGTTATCCTGTGCATTGGCCTCTCCCTCTACCCGATTGCCATCCGCTATATGGCAGGAGGACAGGGCAGTGAAACCTATGGTTCCTGGCAGAACTGGCTGGTGGCGGCCCTTACCCTGGCTGTGGTCATAGTCTGTAATAATTACGGCAGAGGAATCGTAAAACTGGCGTCTGTGCTCATTGGAATTATCGTTGGGTACGGCGTTGCCCTTAGGTTTGGAATGGTTGATTTAAACGCTGTGGGACGTGCAGGCATATTTGCCCTTCCCAAAATAATGCATTTTGGCATTGAATTTGAAGTATCCTCCTGTGTGGCAATCGGGCTGCTGTTCGCCATCAATTCCCTGCAGGCCATGGGGGATGTGACCGCAACCACCATGGGCGGAATGGACCGGGAAGCCACGGATAAGGAGCTGCGGGGCGGTATCCTGGGATTCGGGTTAAGCAATATCATAGGAGCCCTTTTTGGCGGCCTACCCAATGTAACCTTCAGCCAGAATGTGGGAATCGTGACCACCACCAAAGTAGTGAACCGCTGGGTCGCTGCCCTGGCTGCCATCATACTGGGGATTGCGGGAGTACTGCCCAAGTTTTCCGCCTTTCTCACCAGCGTTCCCCAGTGTGTACTGGGAGGAGCTACCCTGACTGTGTTTGCCGCCATCACAGTGACCGGAATCCGCATGATATTCAACACCGGCCTGTCGGTGAGGAGCGGCTTTATTGTGGGCATAGCGGTAGCTCTCGGAGCAGGAGTTACCCAGGCCTCCGACGCGCTCTGCGGTTTTCCCTCCTGGATGACCGTGGTGTTTGCAAAAACGCCTGTGGTCATAGCGGCTGTTGTTTCCATTTTCCTGAACCTGTTGCTGCCAAAGGATAAAGGGGAGCAGTAGGGAGATATGACAATCGTATAGAAATAAAAGAACCGCTGTATGCCGGTTGGTAGTGACCTGGCGTACAGCGGTTTTGATTTCTGTCCATATAATTTCTGTTTCCCTTACTCTGCGTCCATCTAACTGAGCGCCTTCTGGGTGACCTTCTTGTCCTCTGCGGACCAGTTGTATCCGTAGACGATTCCGTAAATCACATAAGCCATGATGGCGGCTCCCACCATATCGATGACCGAGTGCTGTTTTAAGAACACGGTGGACAGGCAGATGGAAACCATAAGGATGCCCGATCCGGCCCGCACCCAGGGGTATTTCTTAAGGGACTCACTCTTCATGATGGCGATGTGGGTGCCGATGGAGTTGTACACATGGATGCTGGGAAATACGTTGGTAGGCGTATCTGTCTGGTACAGGGCGGCAACCATGCTGGAAAATACATTCTTACCCGGGTCAATGACCGGTCTGAAATCCGTGCCGTTGTGGAAAAAGGTACAGATAATCAGGCTGATGGTCATACCTGAGAACAGGAAGGTACACATCCTGTAGTAATCTTCCTTATTTCGGAAAAGGAAGAAAACAATGGTTCCCGCCACGTATAAAAACCACATCATGTAGGGAATAATAAAATATTCGTTGAAGGGAATGAAGTCATCCAGAGCAACATGCATTACATGGTAATGACGGGTGACTGTCTTTTCCAGGTAACAGAACCATGGAAGGTAAATGAAGCCGTAACACAGCAGCCATGCATGTTTGTACTTGGAAAGAAATGTTTTAATATTTTTCATGATACCAGCCTCTTTCTCACATTTGAAGACCTGATAATATGCGGCTAAATATAAACAAATTGTTAATAATATGTTAACGTTTAGAGATTATAGCACAGTAAAAAAAGGAAAAACAAGGGGAGTAACGAAAAGTTAATAAAGTTTCATAAAGCATTATAATATATGACGAAAAACAACTTTTATTTTTAAATTTTGTGTGCTATATTTAAAGCATGAAATAAATTTACATGAGACAGGCGGAATATGATATGGGAGAGACACGAAGCGCGTTGGGAGTCATCTGCTCCTCCTATGACGAGTTTTTTGAAGCAGAGAAAAAGATAGCGGATTTCATGATGGAGCATAAGGCAGAGGTGGTGGATATGACAGTGGGCGAGCTGGCCAGGGCCAGCGGGACCAGCGACGCCACCGTATCCCGTTTTTGCAGGCGGTGCGGCTTCAAGGGATTCCACAGCCTGAAGCTGGCATTGGCCAGGGAGGTGCTGGAGGAAGAACAAATGGACAGGAATGTGTCCAATGACATTGACCGCGGCGATCTGCGGCAGTCCCTTCAGAATATATTGGCCAACAAGGTGGCGGAGCTGACAGAGACCGTGAACATGATAGACCCGGCCAATCTGGAACATATCCTGGACAAGCTGGAGCATGCACGGATGGTGCAGCTGGCAGCCGTGGGCAACACCATTCCCGTTGCTCTGGACGGCGCCTTTAAATTCAACCAGCTGGGAATACCGGCTGTGGCAGGGGATATATGGGAAACACAGACCGCCTATACCTTTAACCTGGGACATGAGGATGTGGTTATGGTCATATCCAATTCAGGAAGCTCCAAGCGTCTCCAGACACTGGCGGAGGGGGCAAAGGATAATGGATGCACGGTCATTCTCATTACCAACAATGGAAATTCGCCACTGGCCGGTATATGCGATTACAAGATTGTCACTGCCACCAGGGAAAAACTGCTGACAGAGGAGTTTTGGTTTTCCAGGGTGACGGCTACGGCAGTTATGGAAATACTGTATCTTTTGCTGCGGGCCGGCATGGAGGGCTCTGCGGAGCATATACGGCGTCATGAAAAAGCCATATCACCGGATAAGAAATCATGAGACAGTAGCTGCAAGGCAGTACCAAGGATAAAATAGAAAATAATGCACAAAAAACAGGCGGCTTTTTATGGAAACAGGCCGTCTGTTTGTATATTGCGACGAAAAAAGATGTGAAATAAATTTTCTTATAAAATACTATTGACGAAAATACAGTATCGTATTATGATAGAGGCAAGATAAGAAATAAATTTTCATGAGAAGGCGGTGCAGAGATATATGATTTACACGGTAACATTTAATCCGGCACTGGACTATGTGGTGGCAGTGGAACATTTCACATTGGGAAGTGTAAACCGGACCATCCGGGAAAACATCTTCTACGGAGGCAAGGGCATCAATGTTTCGGCGCTTTTGGCAAACCTGGGATACAGGAGCACAGCTCTGGGCTTCATAGCCGGGTTCACGGGCCGGGAGATTGAACGGGGAGTCAGGAGCCTGGGTTTTGACTCTGATTTCATCCAGGTGGAGAAGGGCATGTCCCGCATCAACGTAAAGCTGAAGTCCGACCAGGAAAGTGAGATTAACGGCATGGGACCGGAGATTACGGCCGGCGATGTGGAGCAGCTTTTTCAGAAGCTTTCCTATTTAAAGGAAGGGGATGTGCTGGTCCTCTCGGGAAGCATACCGGCTGCCATTGACAATGACATCTACCAGAGGATCATGGAACACCTGGACGGCAGGGGAATCCGCATGGTGGTGGATGCGGAGAAGGATTTGCTCCTGAAGGTCTTGCAGTACCATCCGTTCCTCATTAAACCTAACAACCATGAATTGGGACAGATGTTCGGCCTGGAGCTTAAGACAGAAGAGGAGATCGTTCTCCATGCCAGGAAGCTTAGGGAAAAGGGAGCAGCGAATGTGCTGGTATCCATGGCAGGAGACGGAGCCATACTGGTAGCGGAGGACGGCAGCGTACACCGCCAGGGAGTTGCCAGGGGAACCGTCAGGAATTCCGTTGGAGCAGGGGATTCCATGGTGGCAGGATTCATAGCCGGATACCTGGAAAAAGGGGACTATGCATACGCTCTGAAGCTGGGAACAGCCTGCGGCGGCGCTACTGCATTTTCCGACGGCATTGGAACAAAAGATGAAATTATGAGACTCTTAAACACACTTTAACCGGTCAGGAGGGGAGCATTTATGCGGATTACAGAGTTATTAAAAAAAGAGAGTATTGAGCTGGGCGTAAAGGTTTCGGATAAGGAGGGGGCCATTGACAGGCTGGTATCCCTGATGGATGCAGGCGGAAGACTTAAGGACACCGCCGGATACAAGGAGGGCATACTGGCAAGGGAAGCCTTGGGCAGCACGGCCATTGGTGAGGGAATCGCCATTCCCCACGCAAAGGTAGAGGCGGTAAAGGAGCC
>JAJQEA010000286.1 GCA_021201905.1 Clostridia bacterium | reverse complement strand
TACAGGAGGATGCAGCCCGGGAACCTGCAGTACAGGAGGATGCAGCCCAGGAAGATGCGGCCCGGGAAGATGCGGCCCAGAAACATACAGCCCGCAAACAGAAAACCGGTCCCCAGGATGCTGATAATCCGGAGACACAAAAACCGGAAACACAAAAGCCGGCTCCAAGGGTAATCCATACTCTGGAGGACCTGTTTTCCAGGTTTGATAAGACTGAGCTGCTGCGCATTGCCAAGGTTCACCATATTGGGGGCTGCGATGAGCTGGGGAAGAATAAGCTGGCTCCGGCTCTGGCCGTTGCCCTGCTGGATTCCCAGCGCATGGGGCGGTTCTTCGGCACCTTAAGCGATGAGACCGCGGCAGAGTTTGAGAAGGCCGCGGCAGCCGGAGGTATGGAATACCAGGGAGACCTGGAGGCTCTGGCCTTCCTGCACTATGGCGGTTACTGCGGATTTACCAGCCTGGGCACAGCCGTTGTTCCCGCAGATGTGGCAAAGGCGTATGATGCGCTGAATACAGAGAACTTCCAGTCTGAGCGCCATTACCGCAGCCAGGTATGGGCTTGCTGCAAGGCAGCGGTTTACCTTTACGGAGCCGCTGACGCGGGGCAGGTGGAGACAATCTGCAAGGCGGTCGGCTGCGGGGCGGATGCAGGGGAAATCACCCACCTTTGCCGTGAGATGAAAGATGTCTGGACTGACTTTGCTTACTGGGACGGCCGTTTTATTGACTGGGATCTGGTTCAGGCAGATGCATATAAAGATGTATTAAAGTATCAGAGGGGCAAGGAGTTTTATATACCTTCCGCCCCGCAGGTGAAGGAGATTGCCAGAACCGGAGCAGTGGAGCTTAAAAAGCATATCCGCCCTTTGAAGGCATTTTTCCTGGCCATGGTTGGCTGCGACGAGGAGACTGCCCAGGAGGCCGCTTCCTCCATCCATCATCACGTAAGGCTGGGGACAACGCCGAAAGCAGTGGAAGACATCATGGAGCATTATGGACTGAATCTGGATTCCCAGGAAAAGATGAATGGATTCGATGAAATCATGGAACAGGTATGGAAGGAAACCAGGATGGTTGGAAACTGCGGTTATAACCGGGTGGAGCTGGACGCCAGGACAGCCCGCATTGACCCGGATGCACCCTGTCCCTGCGGCAGCGGCAAGCGTTACCGCCAGTGCTGCGGCCGTAAATAGGGAAGCGGAGGTGGAATGCAGCCATGTTTGAACGTGTGGATTACAGAGTGGAACGGATAGACGGGGATTACGCTTATCTGAAGCGTGTGGATGTTTCAGATGACGATGAGAAATGCATGGCCAGGGCCCTTCTGCCTTCTGAAATCAATGAGGGCAGCAGGCTGGCATATGAGATGCTGGAGTATACGCTTCTGTGACATGCCAAAGCGGCCCCGGCGTCATGAATAAGAGGCAGTATGGATAAGAAAACAGAGCGTCTGGTCGATGTGGCCAGAATGTATTATGAGCAGGACAGGACCCAGAGTGAGATTGCGGACCGATACGGCATATCCCGCCCCATGGTCAGCAAGCTTTTGAAGGAGGCGCGGGATAAGGGCATCGTCACTATACGGATAAGCGCACCGCAGGAGGAGTCCGGCGGCGCGCTGTCCCTCATGGAGCTGGTGGGACGCTGTTTCGGGATTTATGACGGTGTGGCTATTCCTGACGGGCCAAATGACCAGACCACCAATGAGGCTGTGGCAGAGGCGGCCATCTCTTATCTGTCAGGGCTGGGAGGCGCCAGCCTGGGCATTGGGTGGGGCCACATTATCGGTGACGTGGTAAAGCATATGGAACAGAGGGAGACGCTGGTGCCCATAGGAGCATTTGTCTGCCCCCTCATAGGAAACGGCGGTGTGGGACTTAAAAATTACCACTCCAATGAGCTGGTTCGTTCCATTGCGGAGCATAGCGGGGCCCAGCCCAGATTTATCTATTCACCAGCCTGCGTGCTTTCTGAGCAGGAACTGAAGTTGACCAGGGAGCTGGACAGCTACCATGAGATATATCATGTCTGGGAAAAACTGGATGTGGCGCTGGTCAATATCGGGAATTTTCCATCTGTACCGGATTTTGCGTCGGAGGCCAGGTACGGGGACCTGCTTATACGGCAGAAGGCAGTGGGACGTATCCTGAATTACTTTATGGACAGCCAGGGGCATATCATCCGGTCAGACACGGATTACGCCATTCAGATTCCGCTGGAGCTTCTGGCCAGGACAAGGCATGTGGTGGGTATCTGTTCCGCCAATACCAGCCCAAAGGCATTCCGGGGAGCCTTAAAGACCGGTTACCTGAAACATTTTATTGCACCGGAGCATGTGGTCAGGGAAGCGTTGGAATGATGGAGTAAAGTTACATACGTAACTATAAATGCGCAGTTTGCTAAAGGGACTGCGCATTTTTTGTGCATTAGGGCAAAAAACAAAGAAGGACACAATGGATAATTGACAAAGCATCTAACAAATGTTAATCTAAAATCATGGGTAATTTGGGGAAAATGCATGAGAGGAGGTTACATATGTTACTTTCAAAGCCGGAAATTACAAAGATGCTCAGAAAAGCGGCCCAGGTCTGGAATGAGAACAAGGATTATCTCAGTGAGATTGATTCCAGATTCGGGGACGGGGACCACGGCGTCACCATTGGCAAGATTGCCGGTCTGATTGAGAAGAGCCTGGATGGCTGGGATGATGATGACGTGGAGACTTTTTTGGAGGACCTGGGAGACAATACCATGGAAATCGGAGGCGGAAGCGCAGGTCCATTATACGGAACCATGATAGGAGGACTGTCTGGTCCACTGGAAGGGAATAAGCCCATTGATGCAGGGACTCTGAAGGAGATGTTTACGGAATGCCTGTCGGCCATGGAGGACATCACCAATGCCGGCGTGGGGGACAAGACTATGATGGACGCCCTGATTCCCGCTGTGGAAGCGGCTCAGAGCGCAGAGGATGATGTGATGGCAGTCCTGGAGGCTGCAAAGGAGGCAGCGGCCAGGGGCGCAAAGGAAAGCGAACAGTATGTGTCCAAGTATGGCAGGGCCAGAAGCTATAAGGAGCAGACCATCGGTACCCCGGACGCTGGGGCAGTGAGCACATCCCTGTTTTTTTGCAGGACTTTGCGACGGACTGAAGTAGATGGCATGTGCATACAGTCAATCAAATAAAATGGGAGAGGTAAAAACAATGAAGATGAAGAAATTTATAAACAATCCTGAGAATCTGACGCCTGAGCTGTTAGAAGGCTTTGCCGAGGCGCACAAGGATCTGGTGACCCTGGGCGAAAACCGCATGGTCATTAACAATAAGCTGGCCGAAGCTGACAGGGTTACGATTGTGACCCAGGGCGGATCCGGCCATGAGCCGGCTATCAGCGGATTTGTGGGAGAGGGAATGGCGGATATCTCCATGGTGGGAGATGTTTTCGCAGCTCCCGGACCTCAGGCCTGCCTGGACGCCATCAAGCTGGCAGACAAGGGGAAGGGTGTTCTCTACATCGTCTTAAACCATGCGGGCGACATGCTCACCGGCAACCTGACCATGAAGAAATGCGCAAAGGAAAGATTAAATGTGGTCAAGGTAGTGACCCAGGAGGATATCGCCAATGCGCCGCGCTCCAACGCGGACGACAGGAGAGGCCTGGTGGGATGTATCCCCACCTATAAGATAGCAGGAGCAGCGGCTGCTGAGGGAAAGAGCCTGGAGGAAGTGGCTGCCATTGCGCAGCGGTTTGCAGATAATATGGCTACCCTGGCCGTAGCCGTATCAGGGGCGACCCATCCCGCAACAGGAAGCCTGCTTGCCGACCTGGGCGAGGACGAAATGGAAATCGGCATGGGACAGCACGGAGAAGGGGGGCGGCGGACGCCAGCCCATGAAGTCAGCCGATGAAACAGCCAAAATCATGCTGGACGGCCTTCTGGCTGACCTGGATATCAAGGATGGCGAGAAAATCATGCTGATTCTCAACGGAACCGGCGCCACCACACTGATGGAACTGTTCATCATTTACCGCAAATGCGTATCCTACCTGAAGGAAAAGAACGTGGAGATCGTGGCCAATTATGTGGGAGAGCTTCTTACCGTACAGGAGCAGGCCGGTTTCCAGATGTTCATGGCAAGGATGGACGATGAGCTTCTGCACTACTGGAACGCGCCATGCAATACGCCGTATATGAAAAAATAAGAGGGTGTTTAAGAACGTACTGGCGGCACAAGGAAAAATCAGTTTGATAGAAAGATGAGGAGGATATCGGTCATGGCGGCAGAATATATGCATATAGGAATTCCGGTCCTGAACAAAAAAGAGGGCATGACATATAACGAGGACATGAAGTTCTGGGTAAGCAATGTGGATGACTATGATTTTAAGATAGAGTATCTGAAGTTTGAGGAGGGGACGCCCTTCCCGGAAATTCTCTCCAAGCAGCCCCATGTGGCTTACAGGGTGGACGATCTGGACCACTATGCTGCCCAGGCTCAGAGAATCATATTCGGGCCGGCTGACTGCGGCCCTGGCGTGCGTCTGGCATTTGTAATCTGGGATGATGCCATTGTTGAACTCTATGAGGAAAAGTAAGGAGAATGCCGGATGTTAGTAAATATGAACCATGTTCTGCGGTATGCGGAAGAGAAGCAATGCTGTATAGGCGCCTTTGACACGCCGAATCTGGAAATTCTCATGGCGGTCATACGGGCGGCAGAAAAACGTGAGGAACCAGTTATTATCCAGCACGCGCAGCTTCATGAGTGCGAGATGCCCATTCATATCATCGGTCCCATCATGGTGCGTATGGCGAAGGAGGCCAGGGTTCCCGTCTGCGTCATGCTGGACCACGGCGAGGACCTGGACTATGTGAGAAAAGCCCTGGATTTAGGCTTTTCCGCTGTTATGTATGGCGGATCATCCCTTGCCTACGAGGAAAATGTGGCCATGACCAGGGAAGTAGTGGCCATGGCAAAGGCCTGCAATGCGGACGTGGAGGCTGAGATTGGCATTGTCACGGGCCATGAGGGAAAAACCTTTGCCATCAACGATGTGAGCGACGCTTATACGGACCCTGAGCTGGCAGCCAGATATGTAAAGGATACGGGAATAGACGCCCTGGCTGCATCGGTGGGAACCGTCCACGGATTCTATGCCACCAAGCCAAAGCTGGATTTTGACCGGATTATGAAAATCAAGGAATTGACAGGGCTTCCGCTGGTAATGCACGGGGGGTCCGGCATCAGCGTTGAGGATACCCAGAGGGCGATCCGCTGCGGTATCCGTAAAATCAACTATTTCTCCTACATGTCCAACGCGGGCGTGAAGGCAGTGAAGAAACTGCTGGAGGAGAAGGAAGTCAAATACTTCCATGATTTGGCTAACGCGGCAGTGGATGCAATGGAGCAGGATGTGCTGAATGCGATGGGGGATGTTTGCGTTAGAGTAGGTAATCCAAAATTAAGAGGAACATAAGAGTATATTATAAATGACAGGGACCATGGGGTTCAGATTGCGTTATATCTGACCTGGATGGTCCTTTTTTTGCGTTTATTCAATGAATATTAGTTTGAGAAGGGGCAGATACAAAAAAAATGAAACGAAAAATCTTATAAATATCAAAAATGTCTTGAACATAATATGATGTTATGATATGTTATGTACATAAACATATTATAAGAGGAGGCAGGGGCATGTTTAATTTTGATGAGGGAAGGATTCTTCAGGAGCACAGAAATGGTCTTGGTATTGTAAGCGCAACAGAAAAGGCGGTGGATGAGATTGTTGCTAGGGGATATACGAATATCTTCTATATCGGCATAGGAGGGACCGTCCTCTATGCCAGTCAAATGGCACATATTGTCAGGGAAGAGGGCTCAACGATTCCTCTGTTCGTTGAAAACGCGGCAGATTTCTGTGCAGTGTCCAATCCCCATTTTTCCAAAGATTCTGTTGTGGTAATCGAAAGTATTTCAGGAGATACCAAGGAAGTGGTAGAGGCTGTAGATAAAGCGCATGAGGCAGGGGCAGCCGTCATCGGGTATGTGGAAAAGGAAGGAAGCCCCCTTTACGAAAAATCCGATTATCTTATTACCACTACAGGGGGAGGTTATTATTTCTGGTATACAGTAACTTTCCGGTTCATGTATCATGCGGGACAGTTTCCGCGCTATGAGAAGTTTTTTGAGGAACTGAAGCACATGCCTGAAAATGTGGTTGAGATTTATAAAAAGTCAGATTCCAAAGCAGCTGCGTATGCTGCAGCCTATCAGGATGAGCCGATCCAGTATCTGGTTGGTTCCGGAAATCTGGAGGACTGGGCCACTTGCTATGGCATGTGTATCATGGAGGAAATGCAATGGATGCGTACCAGGCCTATATCCGCCTCTAATTTTTTCCATGGAACCTTGGAGGTGATCGACAAGGATACATCTGTCATTTTGATTAAGGGTGAAGATAAAACTCGTCCTCTCATGGACCGTGTGGAAAATTTTGTACATAAAATCAGTGCCAAGGTAACTGTGTTTGACAGCAAGGATTATGAGCTTACGGGCATCAGCGATGAATTCAGAGGAATTCTTTGCCCAATCATTATGCGCTCGGCCTTTCTGCGGGTATCCACTCACTTAGAGTATAACAGGAGGCATCCGCTGGCAATCAGAAGATATTACAGACGGCTGGATTATTAAGACAGAAGACGGA
>JAJQEA010000329.1 GCA_021201905.1 Clostridia bacterium | reverse complement strand
ACTGCTCTTGGAGCCTGGCGCTGGGGGTACAGGCCATCCACTGATAAGCGCCCGATGCACTCAGAAGTGCGTGGGCTCTTCTCGCATGCCCTTCCATCATATCTGCGCCCCCAATTTCCGGAGCGCGGTCTCAAACGCGCCGTACTGGTCTGGCCGTAAGGACGGCATTGCCTCCACCCCAAAGCTCTGGATAAGATGCAGCAGGTCAGGCTGTTTCCCGGAATCCATCAGCGGGATGGCGGCCCTTGTCAAATCATCCAGAGTATAGCTGGGTACCGTTGTCGGGACCGGCTGCACGGGTGGGGTAGCAGGTGCCTGCTGGACAGGCTGCTGCACCGGTGGCGTAACCGGGACCGGCTGCATGGGTGGCGGGGTGACAGGTGCCTGCTGCACCTGTGGTGGGGTGATAGGCGCCGGCGTGAAGGTCTCCGGGGTAGTCGCGGGGTTCTGAGATGTGCCTTTATCGGATGTGGCCCGCCCTACCAGTCTCTCTGCAAATACCATCATGTCCTCATAATCTTCAAATACTACTGTCATAGTCATAGTCTTAATCCTCCTTGATTTTTCCTCCATAATCCCTTATACTAAGGGTGTGCTAAACTATTTGTCCATGGGCCTCTTGCGGTTGCCTCCGCTGGGGTCCATCTTTTTTACCCTGTGCTCCTTCAACATCCTGCCACCTCCCTACTCCTTGACATAGACTGACCCGGTGTCGTCCTTTATCATGGCCTCATTGCCATCTACACCCAGCTTGATATAATGCATGTTGAAACGCTCCTCAAGCCAACTCCGGACTGCATACTCCGCGATGCTCTTTGCCTTCTTCATCATCTTCCTCATCTCCCTTCACAGTCTCACGCCCATAGCCAGCAACATGACCACGATAGCTGCCATCCACATACCCAGCAACCAGATAACCGCCGGTACAATCCGCTTGGCTGCCCTCATGATTGGGCCATCCCGGCGTCTCCTACGCTGTCTAAATGTCAGCAACCGTCGCCGCCCCATGATGCTGGTCATCACCGCTGTTCCTGGTCCAGCAATGTCCACACGCCAGTCGGGGTACTGGACCGTTACTTTGGCGCGGATATGGTGCTCAGTAAATGTCCTAGCTCTCATTGGCTTGTCTCTCCTTTCAATGGCCTTCCAGCCAGCTGCTCTATCAACCAAATGTCATCCATCCTGAACCGCCCCGGATTGCTTTTTCTGTTCCGCAGAGTTGGCAACGGCATACCTATCTTTTTAGCCAATCCCTCGTCGTTCAGATTGTTCCGCACCTTTGCCTCGTTGATTAGGATTTTCACTTCATCTCCCTTTTGCTGGTACGCACTCTTTTTCATTCCTCTCTCCCTCCTTTCCTCATAATCCCATTGACACATATGTTCGATAGTGATATAGTTTAGTCATTCGAACAAATGTTTGTTTTTTCTTCCTTAGCAAAAAGTGTTGTAATTGGAATGTCAGGAAAAAACTCTTCTTTCACTTTGGCTGCCTCTTCAATGGAGAACGAACCTTCTCGCAATTTATAAGATATGGCATTTCTATGAAGCCCTAAGCTCTTTGATAAAGCTTCACGCGTAATTCTACGTTTGGCCATTTCTCCAATTAAAAATGGGTATGACATTATTTCACCTCCTGTTTTTATGCATTTGAATAACTTATGTTGCCAGTATATATCCATTTGAATATATTGTCGACTCATTTTTTATTCCTTTGCATAACTTTTTGTTTACTTTATTATTTAAATATGCTATTCTATATTTAGATTGAAAGAGGTGAAAATCATGGGAATTGGAGCAAAACTGGATAGTCTTTTAAAATCACAGGGATCTAATCCGAACGAATTGGCCCAAAAAATAAATGTGCCAGCACAAACTATTTATTCGATGATAAAAAGAGACAGTAAAAAGGCAGACATTGAGGTTCTTATTAAAATTTCCAAAGAATTGGGCGTAGAACCAGAATATTTTTGTAATGATTCTATTCCAGCAAAAGAGCCTGCTTACAATGATGTTATCACTGTCTACACTCGTAGTAGAAAGAATCTCTCTCAGGAAGAAAAAATGAGACTTGCTCGTATCATATTATCAGATGACGACGAGGAGTAATATCAAATGGATTATCAAAACCTATATGACAGTATTTTATTTGCATATATGTTTTTTGGCATTGACTCATTTCCAATAGATTGTTTTGATTTAGTACGGAAGTGCGGTTTTAGAATTGTGAAATATGCAGACTTAAGTAATAAAAGAAAATAGCTTGTCAAACGCTTAGCAATGATGCTTGCTTTTTGGATGGAACACTATTTTATGAGGCTCAAGCCCATCCGCAGCGAGTCCAGTTTACAATTGCGCATGAATTTGGCCATGTTTTCTTAAAGACAAACGATGAAGATAATTGTGATGAATTTGCCAGCCACTTTTTGGCGCCGCGTATTCTGATTCATAAATATGGTTACCGGGACGCGGAACAACTGCATGATGCTTTCGGCCTGTCCTATCAGGCAGCCAACCGAGCATTATTGTCCTACAAAGAATGGTTCCGCAACATCTCTTACAGTGCAACCAGGAAGCCCACAGAACCGGAACAGCAATTGGAACGCATTTTCTTTCCTGAATCAAACCTGGTTCCACTTATGGAAGGTATTGTTCAACCGGTCAGAGAATGTAACGCCGAAATTTGCGAGGATGAACTGGATGAACGTTCTAATTTTATGAAGTTTTTAGACAGATGGCGCGGGGACCTGGGATTTGGAATTGCTGAAGATAAGTGGCTTTACGGAAATGATTTATAAAAAATTGCTTATTTTAATAAATAAGCACATATAAAACTAAGGAGGATTAGCTTGTGAAAAAAATGAAAGTATTTATTACATCCGTTCTTCTATCATCTGCGTTAAGCATAACTGCACTGGCAGGGGAATGGAAACAGGACGATATTGGATGGTGGTATCAGAATGATGACGGAAGTTATACGACAGACACCTGGCAAAATATTGAAGGAAAGAACTATCTTTTTGATGCTAATGGGTATATGAGAACTGGGTGGATACATACTGTCAGTGGGAAATGGTACTATCTCAATCCCACTGGAGAAATGAGGTATGATGATTTAACAGAAAATGGTGTCACATACCACTTCGACTCCAATGGCTATTGCACAAATCCTAATAATGAAAGTGGCTTTGATAGTGACTACCAGTCCATATTAAATCAAGAACAGCTTGAAGCACAAAAACGTCTTTTAGACCAGGGAACATCGACAGGGAATGCTTATGAGGAAAACATAGTGTACGAACACGATGCCGCAACGCAACATTTAAAGAATAGGTGTCCTTTAGCTGATATGCAATTTTAATCAAAGAATAATCAATCGAAGAAATGAATGTGGGGACACAAGAGTCTTATTTTGATGGAAGACTTCCCCAACTAATTGGCTGGAATTTGTTTGGAGCAATCATAACATTCCTTACCTTTGGTATCTGTTATCCTTGGGCATTATGCATGGTATACGGCTGGGAAACTAAACATACCGTAGTAGAAGGACACAGATTAAAGTTTAATGGAACCGCCATACAGCTATTTGGAAATTGGATTAAATGGCTTCTACTATGTATCATCACATTAGGTATATATGGATTCTGGCTGTCTATTGCCCTGAAAAAGTGGAAAGTAAAACACACCGAATTTGCGGACTAAACAGTAAAAAGCTCCTGGGGCCACCACCTTGACAATAATACCCTTACCCGGGCAGCCAGGAGGGCGGGCATGCCATTCGTTCTGAGTCTTGACAGGAAGGATGGTTGCTTATGAGTACATATGAGGAATTCCAGATTATATTAGGCGTTGCCTTATTAATCGTTGCAATCCTGAGCATGAAAAATAAGTAAGCCGCCCTGCTCCTTGGCCAGATGGGCGACTTACTAAAGTTGTTATAATTCGCCAGGACGGATAGGCTTAATCTATCTACCGGCTGTCTTGTTAAGTATATTATACCAAATATATAAAAATTGTCAAATGTGAAAAGCGGCCCTGTTACCAGCAGGAACCGCCCTCACATAGTTTTCTCTTACCGGATCGCCCCAGCAAGATATAATTAATTACCTTAAGCAAGTAAATTATATCATTCCTGGAGCGTCCTGGCAAGGGGCATATTTCTTTTACCCATTTTTAGGAGGAATGATAACATGGCGCAGCAGAAAAAAAAAACTAAAAACAAACTACCGTCAGGCAATATCCGCATCCAGGTATATGACTATACCGACGTTGACGGCAGGAAGCATTACAAATCTTTCACGGCCCCTACGAAGAAGGAGGCCAGGTTTCTGGCCACCCAATGGGCTGCTGGCAAAGCAGACATGACCGCAGAGAACATCACCCTGTATGAAGCCGTCACACGCTATATTGATGTCAAGAGAGGCGTACTATCACCAAGCACAGTAGCCGGTTATGAGTAGATCCAGAAGGACTACCTTAAAACAGTTGGTATAATTAAACTGCGGGAGCTTGACAACACCGCTATTCAGATATGGATAAGCGACCTTTCCAAGGGACACAGTTCTAAAACGGTCCGCAATGCTCACGGCCTCTTATCTGCCACATTGGATATGTTCCTGCCAGATTTCCGGTTAAAGACCACACTCCCGGCAAAGGAAAAACCAGACCTTTACACCCCATCCGACAAAGATGTGAAGCAGCTTCTGTCTCACATAGCAGGCAAAGAGCTGGAAATCGCTGTCCTCCTGGCCGCCTTTGGCCCCATGCGCCGCGGCGAAATTTGTGCCTTAACATCTGATGATATTCATGGTAATATAGTAAATGTCAATAAAAGTATGGTGATGGGACCGGACCGCCTATGGACGATTAAACAACCAAAGACATACAGCAGTTATCGTGAAATTGAATATCCGGATTTCGTTATCCAAAAGATAGCTGGGATAGACGGACGCATTATCAAGGCCACGCCAGAACAGATTACCAACCGTTTTCGGAGAGCTGTTAAGTTTGCAGGGCTGCCCCACTTCCGCTTCCACGACCTCCGGCATTATTCGGCCAGTATCATGCACGCCATCGGAATTCCCGACCAATACATCATGCAGCGCGGTGGATGGGCCAGCGATAACGTTATGAAGACTGTTTACCGCAATGTCATCAACCTGGAATCGGCCCGACAGAACAAGAAAATAATTAAGCATTTCAACAAGGTTTCACCTCAAGGCTAAGCGACCCAAACAACAATGTATCACACGAAGTATCACACGATGGCCTAAAAGTGCTGTAAAATGGAGGTTTTTATCCGGGTTCGAATCCCGTTGTCTCCATTTTATATTATCCCCATTTTGTATGGTGTGCCAAAACCCTTTGCGCAGAAAGGATTTTGGCCTTTTTATTTTACATGCTCCTTAAATCCGTACACATCCTGCGTAAAACCTGTAAAACAAAAAAATCATCTATAAACATAAACCAATCAAACCAGGAGGAATTGCATAATGAATGATACCATGTTTATGAAAGAGGCTATCCGCCTGTCCCAACTGGCGGTCAGCCATGGAAACGAGCCTTTTGGAGCTGTGCTGGTCAAGGACGGTGAGATCGTCTTCAGCAACGAAAACCAGATTTACACTGGTTCCGATCCCACATTCCACGCAGAAGCCGGATTGCTCCGGCGTTTTTGCGCAGAGACACACATCACAGATTTGCGGGAATATACACTCTACTCCAGCTGTGAACCCTGTTTTATGTGCTGCGGCGCAATGGTATGGACCAAACTGGGACGACTGGTCTATGGCGCCAGCGATATTGATTTGTGCGGCATACTTCATGAGGAAGGAGCCCAATGCTGCAAAATCGTCTTTGAGCATTCTCCCTGGAAACCGCAGGTTACAGCAGGGGTCCTGAGAGACGAAAGCCTTGAGATATTGACAGCCTATTTTTCCAGGAATACCAAAGGCTGATATATTCTCTCCTCTGTCTGACGCAGGATCCCTTAGATAACATGGACCAACCGGCGGATTCCGTGAATAATTCTGTCTGCACGGAATGATCCTGCCGTTCACAGCGCATGCAGGAACTCATGGAACCGCATTCATGCCGCGGCCTGACTGCCATCAGAATGGCAGCTGCGCCGGCGTATACTGGACCGTAATCCATTTCAGATCTGTAAACTCGTCAATGGAATAGGAGCCGCCTTCCCTTCCCACGCCGCTGTTCTTAACTCCCCCAAAGGCCACGGTAGAGTTATCTGAAACCGTGGCATTATTGATATGGACCATACCGGCCTCCATATCCAGGGACAGGGACATGGCCTTAGACAAATCATTGGTCAGCAGGGACGAGGAAAGTCCGTACTCGTTGTCATTGCACAGGCGGACAGCGTCCTGCGCATCCTTTGCCTTAATGATGGAAGTAACCGGCCCAAAGCTTTCCTCATAAAATATCCTCATATCCGGCGTTACATCCTTAAGCACCGTGGGCTGATAATAGTTCCCCTCATGGGTCCCGCCTGTCATCAGCACGGCGCCCTTCGATACAGCATCCTGAATCTGGCTGTCAATGCTCTGGCACTGCTCCTGTTTAATGAGCGGCCCGATGATGGTATCCTGCTGGTGCGGATCCCCTACCTTCATAGTTCTGGCATAGGCGGCAAAGGCTTCACAGAACTTGTCGTATACCGGCTCCTCCACAATCAGCCTGGAAGTGCACATACATATCTGCCCCTGATGGAAAAATGCTCCGAATCTCGCAATCCTGACAGCCTGCTCCACATCAAAATCCTTTAAAAGGATAAGAGGATTTTTGCCGCCCATTTCCAGAG
>JAJQEA010000259.1 GCA_021201905.1 Clostridia bacterium | reverse complement strand
GCACATTCCTGTTATCATAACGGCTGAAATCATCACCGCAGCCGCCCTTTTGACTATTCCTGTTATCTCCATCCTCACTGTCCCTTCCTTTCATCTCCGGTTATGATTCCGTCCACCAGCGTCACAATCCGGTCTGCATACCTGGACATGCCCGGGTCATGGGTCACCAGTATGATGGTCTGGTTGAATCTCCTGGCAAATCCCATGACCATGTCCATGATTTCCGCTGTTGTTTTTGTGTCCAGATTGCCCGTAGGTTCATCTGCAAACACCACCTCAGGCCTGGACACAAACGCCCTGGCTATCCCCGCCCTCTGCTGCTGTCCTCCGGACATCTGGGAGGGATAATGGTGAAGCCGGTGTGAAAGCCCCACACGTTTCAGCATATCTTCTGCCATGGACTCCCGCGTCTTCCGGTCCATTCCCTTAAACATCAGGGGCATAGCCACATTTTCAACCGCTGTCATGGACGGCAGCAGATTATATGACTGAAAGATAAAGCTCATATGCTCCTGCCGGAAGGAAGCCAGTTCCTCCTCACTCATATGCGGGATACTTTTCCCGCGGATAAACACCTGTCCTTTCGTGGGTTTCTCCATACCGGCCAGCTGATTCAAAAGCGTACTCTTTCCTGATCCCGAGGTACCAAAGATACAGCAGACCTCGCCTTTATAAATCTTCAGATTAATCCTTTTAAGGGCAACCACTTCCTCGTCCCCCATCCGGTAAACCTTGCGCACATCTTTAACATATATGATTGGTTTTCCACGCTCCATTCTCTTGTCACTCCTCTTTTCATGGTTCTATGATAAAAAATAATCCCATGGAAATTACCTCATATAAATCTTAAGAAATCTTAATTTCAGGCCTGACTGTATTTTTGGATGGCCTTTTGCTATAATGGACTCATACCAGAAGATAACCGCCAGCAAAAAGGAGGCGAGGGAATGAAGGGCGCGATTCTCGAAAAAGGTGAAACAGGTTATACCTATCTGAAAAAACTGTTTCTTTCAATCCACCATGCCCAGAAGGACTTTAACTGGCTCATCACGGACTGTCAGTGCTGTACCCGGACCGAAGCCTTTTATGAACGGATATTCCAGTATGGACGATATGGCTGGCTCACAGGCGAAGAACTGACCTCCATGGTTGAGACAGAGGATTTCCAGTGGATTTGGGCTGTTCTCTCCGGTTTCCCCAGGCATATTTCTCTGGCCCGGGTACTGGAATATGACCTGCCCTACGCTGACATGTACACCGGATTCTGGACCAATCCTGTCTCCATCCAGCACCCCCTGGCCCAGGTGGAAATCGTACCATGGGACAGTTCCTGCACCCTTGTCATCAGCCGGAATCACAGGATTGTGTCGGATTTCATGGATGGTTTTCCCCTTAGCAGGGATTTATCCCTGTACAATGAACAAAAAGGAATATTTGATGAGACGGACGAGCTGGAGCGCTGGCTTTCGCAGCACCGATAGTTCCCTGCTGCGGAGCCCTTATATATCAGAATACAACCCATGCAAAAAGAAACCCGGTTCCGGAGGAAAGCCTGCTTCCGAAATTGGGCCCATTTAGGGAAAGGAGCGTCATTTTGGAACATACATTTTGGACTGCGCTGGACAAACTGGTGGAACAGTCGGAGATTATCATTGACCGGCCAAAGGGTTCAGCTCATCCCGGATATCCGGATTTTATATACAAGGTGGATTATGGATTTCTAAGAAACACCTCCTCCATGGACAGGGAAGGCATAGACATTTGGGTAGGCAGCGACCACAGGACCGGGATTGACGCTGTCCTGTGTACGGTTGATTTATTGAAACGGGATTCTGAAATCAAGATACTCCTGGATTGTACGGAGGAAGAAAAGAAACTGATATGCAAAGCCCACAATGATACTGACTGCATGAAGGGAATCTTAGTGCGCCGGACAAAAAGAGGGGAACCATAAGGGAATTGTCAAAATTACCAAAAGACACAGCCTTCCATCGGGAGGAAAGCAGAGCTGAAACAATTTTATCTGCGGCACCAAAAATAGCCATGCCCATAGGGCCGTTTTTATGAGTACTCCGTCAAAAATAAGATTCCCATAAGTAATTATTAAACATTTTCATATTTTATTAATAGGCTGCTCAAACTTTTGACATATCTGAACCGTATACTTTAGTCATAGATAAATAAAACATCCTAAATTAATACAATATAAAGCTTTTTCATACCCAGCCGGCGCCACCCCCATCGCGCCGGCTCCTCTCCTTTTCAGGGGGTATTTCCTCCCCCTTAGCCTTTCGTCTTAAATGTTCCGCGTTCAGCCTTTATTTCCTGCATTCAGCCTTCCCCCTTTATATCCCTGTTCAGACGGATTGCCATACACAAAGCAATCGCTGCGGACATAACATCAGCCGCGGGCTGCGCATACAGGATGCCGTTCAATCCCCACAGCGCCGGAAGAACCAGGATAATGGGGACAAAACAGATTCCCTGCCTGCATGCCCCAAGGACAAACCCCTCCCCCGCTTTTCCAAGAGCCAGAAACAGGGAGGAATACACGGTATAGAATCCAAATAGCAGAAAGGATAATCCATTGGCCCTGAGAGCCCGTTGGCCTGTGCGTATCATCTCCATATCGTCCTTTGTAAACCGAGAAATGACAGAGCCGGAGAAAACCGCCATAGTTAGTCCGAATACCACGCAGAACAGGGTGGACCATACCACGGATGTCCTGATTGCCTCATGAAGGCGGTCGTATTTTCCCGCCCCGTAATTATATCCGGCAATGGGCCGAAATCCTTTGATGAATCCAAATACCATCAGGCTACCAAGGGAAATCATTCTCGTCACAGCGCCCATTCCGGCAATGACAGAGTCCCCGTACGCCTTTGCCTGCATGTTAATCATGGTGATGGAAAGGCTGGTCAGCAGCTGGAAGGCCAGGGTGGGTATACCTATTTTCAGTATTTCAGACATGATTTCATTGGAAAAACAGCAGTTTCTGAAACGGAAGCAGAACATGCTCCTTCCGCTGATAACATAATACAGATAGACCAGGGTGGAGACCGCCTGTGAAATGGCCGTGGCAATGGCTGCTCCGGCCACTCCCAGATTCAGGACATAGATAAAAACAGGATCCAGAACCATATTCAGCGCGGCGCCTGTCAGCAGCACGCACATGGTGGTCCTGGCAGCGCCCTCGCTGGTCACAATATTATTCATGGTGACATTGAACACATTGAATATGGATGACACCACATAAATGCCCGCGTATGTAACGGCATAGGGAAGTATGCTGTCCGTTGCCCCCAGGCATTTTAGCAGGAGCTTCAAAAAAATGACCGCACAAATAATGACTGCCGCGCCCACCAGCATACTGCTGTACAGGGCAGTGCTTGCCGCCCTGTCCGCAGTCTCCCTGTCGCCGCGGCCCAGCAGCCTGGATATGTAGGATGCCCCGCCGTTTCCAAAGAGCAGGCCCAATCCCACCACCACCTGCCCCAGGGGAAATGCAACCGAAATCGCCCCCATCTGACTTGTCCCCAGCCCGCCTACGAAATAAGCATCCACCAGGTTATACAGTACATTGATCATCATCCCAATCATGGTGGGAAGCCCCATGGCTAACAGCGCCTTTTGTATGGGCGCGCTTCCCAGCAGCTCCATTTTCTTATTGCGTCCTTCCATCTTGTACACTCCTTTCACTTGACATGAATTGTAAAATATAGTACTATAAATTATAGCAATTTGGCCATAGGGCACATGATACTATAATTTATAGTGCTTGTCAAGAGAAAAAAGGAGGTCGTCATGGCAACCATCGATTTAATTGTACTGGGTATTTTAAAAAAGGAATCCCTGAGCGCCTATGATATTCAGAAGCTGGTAGAATACCGGAATATTTCAAAGTGGGTGAAAATCAGCACCCCGTCCATCTACAAAAAGGTAATCCAGCTGGAAGAAAAGGGGTATATCAGGAGCAATATGGTAAAAGAAGGAAAAATGCCTGAAAAGGCGGTCTATTCCCTGACCGAAGCCGGAGAACAGGCATTTGAAAGCCTGATGTTGGAAATTGCGTCCAAACCAATCCATATTTTTCTGGATTTTAACGCCGTCATTGTGAATCTGCCAAGCCTGCCCCCGGAACATCAGGCAGATTGTCTGGACAGGATTGAGCAGAACGTAAACATTCTAAAAACATACCTGGAAGAGAACATCTCCCTGAAGGAACATCTGCCGGAGATTCCTGAGACAGGAATGGCAGTACTGCAACAGCAGTTCATCCTGGCCCAGGCCATTGAAACATGGATTGCCTCCCTGAGAAGTACTTTGCAGGAATCATCGGAATTCATATCCCCTCCCGCTCAAACATCTCCTTGAGCCTGAGGGCGTCCTCCAGCGTATTCTTCCAGCCATCCCGTTTCATGTCCACACGTCCCTCTGTTGATACCAGGACCTCTTCCTCCTCCAGAAGCATTCGCTGCAGGTCCGGGTGTTCAAAGGACGCTGCTCCGGTCAGATATCCCTGGCTGTTGACCACACGGTGGGCCGGAACTTCTCCGGCCAGTCCGCGGTTCAGCGTATATCCCACCTGTCTTGCGTTTTTCGGCTTTCCGCAGAGCAGGGCGATTTGACCATAGGTGGCCACCTTTCCCTCCGGCACCGCCCTCACCGTAATCCCCACCCGTTTATAAAAATCCATCCTTCTCACCCTCCGGCAGCACTCATGCTCACTTTTCTCACTTACTTTTGCGGAATCCATTTCTATACATCTAAGTCCTGCTCACAATATATGCAGAACATACCCGAATTTCCGCGCATAAACTCCGGGTACTTTTTGGAACAATTTGGGCATACAAATCCGCGCCCATTGTCTGCCATGCAATCATCACATAGTGGCTCAACGGGAACTGTTTCCACCTCTACCCTGCTCAGATAATTCTTTAATCACTCTTTATATTACATCATAATTTTTTATTGCCTGAATCCAAATATATCGCTTAAAAGCGTTTGCCCCGTTTTATAACATCCCCCGCGAACCCGCGTAGAATCAGACTTTCTTTATAAATTGCAGTTAAGTCCTTAAAGTTTGAAGCACATTTAAGGGGTGGTGGTGCAGTTTACTACTGGGGTATCTTCCGGCCTCTGAAACAGGCTCATACGCCCCATTCCGGGCGGCCTAATCATCGGCACTAAGGATATGTAAGGAGCCTGCTTTTGATAGCTACAGCAAGGAGCGCAGCTGCCCCGTCAGGGGCATAATAAGGGATTGGGGGAAGCTCCCCCAGCAAGCGATTTGAGTGATGTGTGTACACTCAAACACTGCCTGCCACTATTGAAAACAACCAGATAGCGTGGTACGCCTTATACCAATAAGGCGTACTACAAGGCCGCAATTACCTGCTTGTTGTCCATCAGCAATTTATACTCCCATTTCCACAACAATTCTTCGTGCTGCATTATCCAGTTATCAATTTCGTCAGCTTCTTCTATCCATTTTTCAGGGTAATCAAAATTTTCAGCATAGATAGGATTGTGATAATCATGGATTCCTTTTTCAAAAATTTGTGCTATCACATTTTCTCCACTTTCTTTCAAATACTGCAACGCGGTATGGATTTCATCTGATTTTGTTGCTTCGTAAAATGTCCACACACCACTTCGTTGAGAAGTGCCAAACCAACTGGAAATCACTAAAAAAGCAGTAACACATGACGGGCGACCTTCAATCGTTTTCTGATATAGAGATAAATAAATATCCGTTTCATATTTGTATAATTCTTGATAGTCTCCCTTTTCAATATCTTTTAATAGCTTTTTTATATCCATCAGTAACTCCTGTACTATTATGTTTACCAAATAGGGCACCATTCTTCCACTCAGCCCATAGTCCGTTTTTCATAACCACAGTAACCATGCGTATTTGTGGCTGATTAGACTGTTTTGGCCAGCTGGAAAAATACTATTTTTGTAAGCGCGGGCGATAAAAAGGCGTCAAATAAAAATGTTGTATTATGGGGTCGAGACACCTTTTTATAGGCTGCTATGATATTTTCTTATTTTGCATCGCTATTTTAATAATTTCTTTAAAATAAGCGGACCTGTTTCATAAGATTGGCTTACTTCTTTGCACATATTTTCATAAAAAGCTATAGCCGAACATTGTCGTTGCTTTGCGATCTCCGAACCCCTTTGGGTATAAAACTTTGAATATAGTTTTTCAAGTTTGAACTTATATTCTTGAAAAAAAGAAGGTTTGTCATCATTGGAACCATCAGAAATTTCACCATTTTCATTAAGTGTATAAAGAGGTTCGTTAACTTGCCCTTTGTAAAAAATGGTTCTCGCAATTCCTAACGTACCAGTTACATCAATTTTATCTGCATCAAAAAGAATTTTTTCCTCAATATTCTGCGGAGGATTGCCTGCTCTGAAACGATGTAATTTGATACAAGAAGCAACTTTTTTTGCAAAATCAGTTCTATACCCATGATTAACAAGAAAAGTATATGCCTTATCTGCACTGATGACTGCATGACATAACTGCGGATTGGCAAACTGTTCTTGCCGGCCTATATCATGCAATAGGCAAGCAGTAATTAACACATCATAATCAACATTTTTTTCCTGTTCGGCAATATCCAACGCCACATACAAAACACGGTAAATATGCTCTCTATCATGGGCGCTGTCTGTCATGCAACAAAGCATATATTCTTCAATAAGTTTGTATTCTAATGCTTTCGCAGTTATCACCTCACAAAATATAAATTTTATATAGGCGTTTGCGAAACGCCACAGCCCGCATAAATTCGGGCTTTTTTCTTTGCTAA
>JAJQEA010000245.1 GCA_021201905.1 Clostridia bacterium | reverse complement strand
CGACCGGTTTTTTGCCCATGTCCCCCCATACCCACTTTTCATACCCCCCCCCCCCCCCGCACAAGCAGGGAATCACTGTCACCGGTAAAATGAACGGTTCCCCCTGATTATCAGCCCGAATCCAGATTGCAGTCCTGCATCCACCAATCCTGTACCGTTCCTCACGCAGGGAGTCCAAAGCCGGCTTTTTCATGCCAAGCATGAGAAGGTATTCACATTGGGAGATGGGGTCCTGTAATTGCAGGAAAATGTCAATATGCTTCTTTTCTGTTTGCGCCATATCTGTCTGATATCTCCCATCCATTAACTTCCCCTCCCGCAAATCCGTTCCAGCCGTTCAGCCAGATATTCAATCTCCTGCTTTGTATTGTAAAAAGACAGTGATACGTGGCAGAGGCTTTCCCTTCCCACGCGTTTCATAAGGGGATAGGCACAGTGGGAACCGCAGCGGACGGCTATGCCGTAATTGGCCAGCAGAACGCCTATGTCATAAGCGCCCAGATTGTCTGCCCCGAACACGGCTATGGGCGGATCGGGCCGCGGAGATAACAGCGGCGGCATGGACAAGGCCCCCATTACATGTACCCCCTTAACCGCCTCCAGGCACTCCCTGAGATACCCGCCCAATTCCGCCTCATACCGGAGAAGCTCCTCAAATCCCCTGCTCCTCAGATAGATGAGAGCCGCCTCCAATCCAAGCGCTCCGGCAATATTCTGGGTACCTGCTTCATATTTACCGGAGGATTTTTTATATGAAACTTCACCCCGGTCCCCTTTCACCACCATGTCACCGCCGTACAGATAGGGAGCCATCTCCTCCAGATATGTCTTTTTTCCATAAAATATTCCGATTCCCATAGGCCCGTATATCTTGTGGCCGGAGAAACACAGGAAATCACAATCCATCTGCCGGACGGATATGACCCGGTGAACAATGGCCTGGGCCGCGTCTACCAGGACCAGCACGCCCCGCTTGTGGGCCTCTCTTATAATCAGGTCCACATCCGGACAAAAGCCTGTGACGTTTGACATGGCTGTGACGGCAATCAGTCTGGTGCGGCAGTCCATCTGCTCCAGCACATCCTCCGCCCTCAGGCTGCCGTCTGCCTGTGCCAATGCCACCCGGAATTGCGCGCCTTTTTTCCCGCATTGATTCTTCCATGGAAAATAGTTGGAGGAATGCTCTAACTCGGTGACAATCACATTGTCCCCCGGACAGACATATGTCTCAAATACAGCCAATGCAGCCAGGTTGACTGACTCCGTACATCCCCTGGTAAATACGATTTCCTCTCCATACTCAGCATCCACCCATGACCGGACGGTCTCCCTGGCCTCTTCATACATACGGGACGCCCGGCTGCTTAGGGGGTAGCTTCCTCTGTGTATATTGGAATTCTCCAGGGAATAATACCTGCACAGCCGGTCGATGACAGCCTGGGGTTTCTGGGTGGTTGCCCCGTTGTCCAGGTAGACAAAGGGCTTTCCTTCCTGGTTCAGAATCGGGAAATCCCCGCGGATCTCAGCCACATCCATATCATTTTCCCCCTTTCAGGTGCCTTATGACAGCGTCAGCCAATTCATCCAGATTCTCTATGTCCGCTGCCTCATCATCTCCCATGGCAATCCCCAGCTCCTTCTCAATAAACATAAGCAGCAGTACCTTTTTCTGTACTGCCAGGCTGGTCTGGTGGCAATCGTATTTCTTTATTTCCCTCTGAATCACTTCATCCGGCAGGTTTCCCTTCAGCAAATCCCGGCGTTTGATGCTCATGATAACAAGCTTTCTGATATCTGTCTCAGTGTCCTCCTGAATCATAAGCTTCAGGCTGACTGCATGTCTCAGCAAGGGCAGAATTACTTCCTTTTCCAGTTCTTCACACGGTATGGATTTTATGCGGTCCAGCACAGCGGAGGCTTCCCTTGTGCTTTTTTACAATTTCATCAATCATATTGGCTGTTTCCTCATTTTTCCCATATATACTGTTCTACATATTTTCCCGCTTTTCTTATATTTCATATTATATCTGATGTCCCGCAGCCTTTTTTTTGCAGATGATCCTGGCACTTTGCATTTTCTTCAAACCGTGTTATACTAAAACATGTTTCAATGTATACCATTTAACCTTCCAGGAGGCCCCCATGGACATCCCATTTTCGCGCTACACGGAAAAACTGCCTGAGGAATTTTCCATAAGACATAAGATAACTGATACAACGGAAAAAAGGAATTTCCACCTGCACAGGCAGATGGAAATTGTGTTTGCTCTGTCCGGTAACTTAAAATGTAAGTTTGAAACAGGGACCATTGATATTCCCAAAAATGGGTTGATCCTGTTTAACCAGATGGATCTGCACTATATTTATTCAGAGGACGGTTCGGGAATCTGCGACCGCTATGTACTGTATTTCTCCTCCAGTTACATATCCCGGTTCTCCACTCCTGAAGTCAATCTGCTGGAATGTTTCCTGTTTCGTCCCGGCAATCAGCCCGTGGTCCTCTCTGTGCCGGACCGGCAGCTGGAATCCTTTCTCTCCGTGCTTTCCAGGATGGAGGATTACAACGGGCCGGAAAGGGGCGGTTTTGTCACCCCTGTTTACGGAAGAGATCTGCACCTTAAATTTCTGCTGGGCGAATTTCTTCTGCTGACCAACCAGCTCTACACAGAGCGGTTTGGCCCTCTAAGCACGGCTGCCTACCAGGAGCATGCCCGGCTGGTATATGATATTTATGAATACATCGGGGGGCATTACAGTGACAATCTGAGCACAGACAGCCTTTCCCGGCTGTTTTTAATCAGCAAAACCCAGCTTTATAATGTCTTTAAGGAAATCTCCGGCATGACAGTGAGCGACTACATCACAGAGTACCGCATTACCAGGGCAAAGGATTTTCTCATCAATACGGATTACTCCGTGGAAATGATAGGACAGGCCGTGGGATATGCCAACCTCAGTTCCTTTTCCCGGGTCTTTAAAGAGCAGACCAGATGCAGCCCCATCCGGTACCGTCACAAGCATGCGGATTAGGATTTATGCTGCAGGGCATGTCCTTATTCGCCAATCCCCGTATCAATCCGGTTGATTCCGTGGCAGAACGCATACTTCTTCTTAAAACCAGCTGCCCTTCCCTCAGAAGCGGTAAGGCCGATGAAATGCTTTACTGCCGCCTTACACGCCTGTTCTGCTTCCATCATAAGGGACATGTAATCCAGGTCCGGTTTTTCATCCAGCCGGTTCTTTACATAATCCCGGCATGCATTGAATATCTCGGTGGCAATGTTTACCTTGTTAATTCCGGCTTCCACTGCTTTCCTGATATTTTCGTCTCCTGAACCGGATCCGCCGTGCAGCGCCAGCGGCATGTTCACTGCCTGCTTCACATCTCTTATGACGTCAAAATTAATGGTGGGGACAAAGCCTTTGGGGTAATCCCCATGGGCCGTGCCGCAGGCAATGGCCAGACTGTCCACCCCTGTCTCCCTCACAAATCGCACGGCTTCCTCAGGCTTTGTATACAGCGACACATCACATCCGTCCAGAGTGGCGGCCTGCCCCACATGTCCCAGTTCACCCTCCACCGCCAGTCCCTGTGCATGACACAGGTCCACTACCTTTTTAGTCCTGGAAATGTTCTCCTCTATATCATAGGCCGAGGCATCCACCATGATGGAGGAAAAGCCCTGCCTGTAAGCCCATGTAATCTTCTCCCAGTCCCTGCCGTGGTCCAGAATCAGAGCCACCGGCACATTGGTCTGCTCTGCAAGTGTCTTAATCATGGGGACCATCAGCTCCGGCCTGGCATGTTTCGTCATCTGTGCCTGGCCCATGAGGATAATGAGCGGCGCCTGCATTTCATCCGCCGCCCCTATGAGTCCTCTGGCCAGCTCCATATTAAACGCGGAGGCCGCCAGAACAGCGTAGTTATTTTGATTTGCATCATCAAGAATTGTTTTGATATCTGTATACATTATGTACTCCCCTTAATTTTTAAAATTTTCTGTAGCAATGGGCTTTCCCGGCACAACCCAGTACCTTCATTTTTGTCCCTGCCACATTTTTAACCTCCTGCACCGCATCCTTGAGGACCAGAGTCGGGCTGACCAGGGTTGGATGATTTGTCACAAACTCACTCACACTCTGATAATAGGCATGTTTGAACTCGCTGGATATATTTACCTTGTGTATGCCTGCCCTGCAGGCAGCGGCAACCTCATCATGAGGAGTGCCGGAACCTCCGTGAAGGACCAGGGGGACCGGTGCTGCGGCTGCCAGCTCCTTCAGAAGCTTAAGCTGCAGCTTGGGTACATACCCTTTTGGCAGTATGCCGTGTACTGTGCCAATGGAAACTACCAGGGCATCCACTCCGGTGTCCTCCACAAACCGTCTGGCCAGATCCGGTGATGTGTACACCATATCCCGGACCGTTCCGTTTAAATAGTCCGCTGTCTCCCCTATGGTGCCAATCTCCCCTTCCACCGATACGCCGGCCCCATGGGCCGCCTCCACTACCCGGCGGGTACACTCCACATTCTGGTCATACTCCATCTGCGAGCCGTCGAACATGACAGAAGTAAAGCCGGCCTGGATGGCCCGGATGCACCCCTCATAGGATTTGCTGTGGTCATAGTGCAGCACAAAGGGATTCCCGCTGCGCTGCAGGCGGACCGAAAAATACAGGTACAGTTCCCGCTCCGAAAACTCAAATTCATTGAGAGAAACCTGGATGACAGCCGGGGATTCCTGGCGTTCCGCCTCCTCCACGATGGCTTTAAACATGGTGCTTTCCGTTACATTAAATCCTCCCACAGCAAAATTATCCTTTACGGCAGGTTCCAGCATTTCCCGCAGATTCAGCAGCATTTTTTATCCTCCTGTAAAAATATATCCCGAATGTGGTTAAAAGTTTTCAAATGTCATTCCTTCGGTGGTGGCCTCCCTGGTTTCCTGCTCTATACCAAAGTCCATGGAATCGTCTTCCGTGACCACTTTCTTCCACAGAGAAAGCATTACTCCCATAATGACACCTCCCATGGCTACCATGGCAGCCATCATCATTGGCTTATTGGACAGTGGAATGATGAACCATCCGCCTGCCGTTACATAGTTCTCAATTCCCAGCACCATGGTCAGGCCTCCTGCTATGGATGTGGCAATCACGGAGGAACCGATTACGCGCAGCGGGTCGTTCATGGCCAGAGGAATCACACCCTCTGTAATCATGCAGATGCCCATTGGGAACGCGGCCTTTACCGCTTCCTTCTCAGCCTTTGTGTACTTGTTCCTGGTAAGGATGTAGGAAAGGGTCACACCTACAGGAGGAATCATACATGTAACCAGCTTGACTGCCTCTGGTCCGTAGATGCCGTCCACCAGCAGGCCGTTGGCAAACAGGGATGCGGTCTTGCCAATAGGCCCGCCAAAATCAATGCCGCACATGCCGCCCACAATGGCTCCCAAAAGGAATTTGGAACCTCCCTGAAGCCCTATCAGCCAGTTCTGCAAGGCATTGATGACAAAGGCAACTGGTTTTCCTATGACAGCAAACATAAGTGCTCCGCAAATCAGGGTTGTCAGGAACGGAAGGATAAGTACAGGAACCAGTCCCTGCATGGTCTTAGGCACTTTCAGATATTTTTTCAGGAACAGTACCGTATAACCAACTAGAAATGCCGCAATAATGCCTCCGATAAATCCAGTGTAAATCTCCGAAGCTATGGAGCCCAGAATCAATCCGGGAGCAATGGCGGGCCTGTCCGCGATGGAATACGCGATGGCTGCTGTGATCACAGGCACCACAAATCCCATGCCAATCTTACCGGTTCTCCAGATATACCAAATCAGGGTCCCCTCTGCCTCTGATACCTTGGTCCCCCCGATGGCAGTTCCCAGAGCCATACATAAGCCGGCGCCCACAACTATGGGTATCATAAATGATATTCCTGTCATCACATGCTTCTTAATCTCTGATAGCTTAAACCCACCCATAATCTTAATTCCCTCCGTTTCTCTTTTTTGTCAGCGCTTCCTCAATGCTCTGAAGCAGTGCTCCCGTATTTTTCATTGCCTTCTCCGTGCTCATGCGCACCACCGGTTTACCCTTAAACCGGTTTTCCCCTGATATCTTCACATCAATAGCCAGGATGACCACATCCGCGGCCTCGATTTCCTCCGGTGTCAGCTGTTCCTCGATTCCAATGCTCCCCTGGGTCTCGATTCTGCAGGTATATCCCAGCTTTCGGGCCGCCTGCTCCAGCTTTTCCTTGACAATGTATGTATGCGCGATACCCGCCGTACATGCCGTAACCCCTACTATATTCATCCTTTAGCTCCTCCTTGTTCTTAGTGTTATAGTTACTTTCTAGTAAAATGCTTCCAGAATATCTTCCTTTGTGCTGCTTCCCATCAGTTTTCCGCAAGTCCCTTCCTGCGCCAGCTTCTTGGCCACGCTGGCCATGAGACGCAGGAAGTAGTCGTCCTTATCCTTCTGATTAATGGCAAATATGATGAACACCTGCGCGGGCCGGCCATCCAGCGTCTCCTACTGTATGGGCCGCTCCAGCTTAAGGACCGATATACAGTTGCGCTTTACTGCCAGCGACTTTCCATGTGGAATGGCGATTCCGTCCCCAATTCCAGTCTTTCCCTGGGATTCCCGTATATATAAATCCTGCTTGAATTCTTCCTTGGATGTAATGCTGCTGTCCTTTAGAAGAAGGTCGCACACACATTCAAACACCTCCTCCTTATTCTGCGCCTTTACATTGACGGCCACTGCATTTTCATTGATTACCTCCAGCAGATTCATGCTTTCCTGTCTCCTTTTACCATAGAATTTAAAT
>JAJQEA010000345.1 GCA_021201905.1 Clostridia bacterium | reverse complement strand
ACCTGCAGGGACTGCAGTAAGAAAGAGAGGATGAGAGATTATGGGAGATTTAAGCTGTTTTTTAGCACAAAATGCATTGAAAACAGAAAATGTGAAGTTTGTAGCGTCTAAGCGTTTTCTGGATCAAGATAAGAAACCTGTAGAATGGGAGATACAGGCTGTTGCATCTACAGAAGATGAGGCATTGAGAAAAGCCTGTACCAAACGTGTGCCGGTTGTAGGCAAGAAGGGACAGTACACACAGGAAACGGATTATAACCTGTATCTTGGTAAACTGGCCGCCCGATGTACCGTATTTCCTAATCTGGCTCACAAGGAATTGCAGGACTCTTACGGTGTTATGGGGGCGGATGCGTTACTGAAGGCTATGCTGACAGCAGGAGAATATGCAAACTATCTGGAAAAGGTTCAGGAAGTGAATGGTTTTGACACATCAATGGATGAATTGGTTGAAGATGCAAAAAACTAATTGATGGGGGCGATATGGAAGCGAATCTTGCTTACTATTGCCTCCATAAGCTGCATAAGTGGCCGCATGAGTTCCTGGCTTTGGATAGATACGAAAAGGCTGTCGTGATTGCATCTGTCGAAAAGAAGCTGGAGCATGACAAGAAAGAGGCACAAAAGGCTAAAAGTAAGAGAAAAAGGTAGAATTTTTTTGTGGCGGATGATATAATATTCTCAATATAGTCAGGAGGAGATGGGTATGGATACGCCAATGGGACAATCGACAGTAGGCGAAATATTGCCGTTACTTATAATAATAGGAGTACTCTTTCTATTAATAATTTTCTGCATTAGGATGTTTATTCTTACAAGTAGAGCAAAAGCACAGGGAAAGAAGAAGAGGCAGGAACTGATAGCGTCAGGTGTTATAAATATGACGGTTGCTAGCCATATGGCTGGATTGCCATTAGCAGAAGGGACTTCTTGTAATATTTATGAATATGAGAACAAAATCTTGTTTAAGGCGAATGGGAGTGATTTTACACTTACAAAAGAAAAAATCACAGACATATCAATTAAAACTGATGCAGAAATCACAAATCAATATGTTTCAAGTGTTGGAGGTGCAGTTGCCGGTGCCGTTTTGTTTGGCCCATTAGGAGCCATAGTAGGAGGCAGGGCTAAAAAGAAAAAGAGTAAAACGGTATATAGATATCTGATATTTACTTACATGAAAGAAGCCACGGTCGATTATATATCTTTTGATGTGACGAATACGTTTATCCAAGCTATGAAGATTTGTGGAAACTTCAAGAACAAACCAAGTGGAGCGAAGGTTTCTGTTGAGCTGTGAAGTATGAATAAGACTGAGGAAGCACCCGGAGGAATCCAGGTGCTTTTGTTATGGATGTACTAACACAATTATTAATTGTTGGTTTTAGACACAAAGAAAGAGGTAGAAATAATTGGCAATCCGCGCTATAATATAGGTATGAGATTATGGTGCGGGGAGGTATTGAGGATGGGGCTGTTTGGAAAGAAAAATAAATACCCGAAAGAATTTAAAGATATATATGTTGCTGCTGGTTTGGGTGTTCCAGAAGGAAGTCCATGCTCTATTATAGCAAATGAAGATACGATTTCTATTTTGTGTGATGGACAAGAATTTGTGTTAAAAATATGTAATATAGTCTATTACGAATACAAAATGGATGTTGAGATTGAAAATAGCACCCAAAATGGAAGTGTCTTAAAAGGAATGATAGGCGGAGCTGTTTTTGGTTTGCCGGGAGCAATCGTCGGTTCATTACCTAAGACGAAGAAAAAACGTTTGGTTACAGGAACGGTGATGATAAAGTATCAAGGCCAAACCGATAATCAAACAATTATTCTTATTAGCACACCTAATACGCTAGGATGTGCACAGTTGTCAGATGAATTAAAACCTAAAGTAAAGATTTTAGAAAAGGATATACAAACAAGTAGAATCGAATTATAAAGAGTAGAGTACCCGGAGGAATCCAGGTGCTTTTGTTATACATATTTCAATCCCCGCCCCACGGGAGTGTAAAAATATAATGTCCTGACAGAACAAGGTTTGCAGTATGAAGAAAACGCGGTCAGTCCACAACACCAGCGAGAGGTTCAACCCATGTACTATGTGGATACATTTACGGAGCTGTTCAACAAGGTGATGTATGTGGAGATGAATTGATGGGTATTCAAGAGGAATTGAGAATCCGTGGTTATCAGTCGGCAGTAGAACATATGGGTACGGATGAAGGTAGTATATTCGCTCATTGGATACAGAAACACGGATACCAAAACATGCCTTTTGTTTGTTCGTTGGCTTATAACCTGGGACGAGTTCATGGTATTCGGGATGAACGTGCCAGAAAAAAGAAAACAGCATAGTAAGATAATCAGGACGTCCTTCATATGAGGGGCGTTCTTTTTTTGCAAGGAAAGAGAGGTGAGCTGGTTTGGCAACGATACAATCATCGATCCAGTTATATGATGGAATGTCTCCGGTACTGCGAAAGATAACGAATGCTATGAATATAGCAATGTCATCTTTTGAGGACATGTCAAAGGCATCCAGCCAGCCATTTGACACTGCCAAATTGCATGATGCAAGAAGGCAGCTTAATGAGGCAGAAGCGGATGTAAACCAACTAGAGGAAGCGATGGAGAGAGCACGAAAAGGAGAAGAAAAACTCAACCAAAGCATGGCCCAAGGGAATAAAGAGGCTCATGGGTTAAGAGAAACCTGGGAAAAAATCTCTGGTACTCTTGGTATGGCTGGAATTGCGGTAGGAGCAAAGGAGATTTTGTCTGGTGCCAATGACAGGAGGGCAGCGGGGAATACTTTGCAAGGTCAAACGGGAATGCAGGGGGACAGTCTGGAAGCGGCCAAGGAAAGTATGATGAACCTATACGTTGACAACATGGGTGAAAGCCTGGATGATGTGGCACGGAGTCTGTCAACTGTTTACCAGATTACAGGGCGTACCGGCGCAGGACTGGAGCAGATGACCAGAGCAGGTATGCTCCTTCAGGATACTTTCGGGTATGAGGTCACTGAAAGTATGAGGACAGCCGAGATGATGGAGAAGCAGTTTGGCGTATCCGGTGCGCAGGCATTTGATTTGATCATACAAGGCGCACAGGCTGGGCTTGATAAGAATGGTGACCTTTTGGATACCATTAATAAGTACTCCGTGCAGTTCAGAAAGCTTGGGTTTGACAGCACAGATATGTTTAATATGTTAATTAATGGTGCACAAAGCGGTACATTTTCGGTTGACAAACTGGGTGATACGATTAAGGAGTTTTCTATTCGGGCCATTGACGGAAGCAAGACAACGCAGGAAGGCTTTAAAGCAATCGGTCTGGATGCCAATAAGATGGTGGCAGCGTTTGGTACAGGTGGAGATGTAGCGAAGCAGGCATTCCAGAAGACTATAGACGCAATCAGTCAAATGGATGACCCGGTATAAAGGAATATTGCTGGTGTAAATCTTTTTGGCACTATGTGGGAAGATTTAGGCTATGAAGGTATTATGGCACTTACGAATCTTAATGGTTCGGTGGAATTGACCACTCAGAATCTGGAGGATTTGAATAATGTCAAATACGATGATGCTACAAGCGCATTGGCCTCCCTGGGGCGTACTGTAAACATGGGGCTGTCTGGTGTGGTTGGAAGTGTTGTGAATGTAGTAACCAGACACATGAATGATTTTACGGCAGGATTGCAGGGGGACGCAAGCCAGATACAAGGAATATTCGGAGGAATTGGTCTTGCAGTAGGGTTTATCGGGAGGGCGATATCTGATAACTGGTCGATTATTGAACCAATTATGTGGGGCGTTATTGCGGCACTTGCTATATATGGGGGATATCTTTTGATAACGAATGGTTTAGAACTGATTAGCAATACATTAAAAGGTGCAGCGGCATTAAAAGCATCTATTCTTGCAACAAGCCAAGCGTATGCGGCTGGAGCTACGTTCGCCGAAATGGTGGCAGTTCAGGGCTTGAATACGGCTTTACTTGCATGTCCTATCACGTGGATAATCATAGGCATCATTGCCCTAATAGCCATATTCTATGCTGCTGTAGCCGCTGTGAACAAGTTTGCGGGTACCTCTATCTCAGCAACCGGAATCATTTGTGGCGTATTCACTACAGCGGCAGCAGTCGTAGGGAATGTTCTTATGGGCGTTCTGGAAATTGGATTGGGAATTGTGGAATACTTAGTAAATGGCTGGCTTTTGCCAATTTTTTTGCAAATGTATTCAATGACCCAATAGGCTCAGTAATTCACTTATTTGCTGATTTAGGGGATAATGTACTTGGAATAATTGAGAAAATAGCCCAAGCAATTGATTTTGTGTTTGGCTCAAATCTGGCGGGAACAGTATCTGGATGGCGTGATGGCCTGTCTGAGATGGCAAATGTAGCAGCAGAAAAGTATGGAAATGGAAAATATGAGCAGAAATATGAAAAGTTTGATGTAGACCAGGTCATGGCTGATATGGGATTATCCATGGATAGGTTCGATTATGGAGAAGCATACAAAACAGGCTATAACTTTGGCCAAGGAGTTGATAAAAAGGTAAGCGGCGCCTTCGACAATATCAAGAATTCCTTTGGCGGCATAGGAGATAATTCAACGATTCCTGGCGCTATGGAAGGTATCTACAATAATACAGGTGATACCGCCGGCAATACCGCAGCAATGGCCGACTCCATGGACATAATGGACGAGGACTTAAAATACATGCGTGATGCCGCGGAGCAGGAAGTAATCAACCGTTTCACCCTGGCTGAACTCAAGGTGGATGTCAAGAACAACAACACCCTGACCAAGAAAACCGACTTCGACGACATGGGCCGGGCGCTGTCCATGTTCACCAGTGAGTTCCTGGCATCCGCCGCGGAAGGAGGGCATATCTGATGGCATACGAGGTTTACATAGACGACATGCTCCTTCCCATCCCGCCGCAGAAAATCCCAATCAAGTATCCCGGTCAGAATGAGACGGCCACTCTGATTAACGGAGAGGAAATAAATATAACCCGTCCTCCGGGCCTGGCGGAAATCAGCATTGACGTGGTCCTGCCCCAGATGGATTATCCATGCGCCATGTGGGACGGAAGTGTGGAAGATGCGGAGGAGTTCATCAGCCGCTTGCAGGACCTTAAGGAGAGTGGTGATACCTTTGAATTCATTGTCATCCGTGATTCCTTTGACACCAACATGGACGTGACCCTGGAGGACTACAAAGTGTCGGATGATGTGAAGGAGGGCCTGGATTTGGTGGTATCCATCACCATGAAGGAGGCCAGGCATTATGGGACGAAAATCATGAATTTTACTATTATAGAAGACCAGGTTACCCCAACGGTGGAAACACCGGAGGAGAACCGGCCGGCAGAGCAGCCACAGGTAAAAGCGTATACCGTAAAATCGGGGGACTGCCTGTGGAACATTGCAAAGAAGCAGCTGGGGGATGGGAGCCGGTGGAAGGAGATTCATGATTTAAACCGGGATAAGATTAGCAACCCCAACTTAATTCACCCTGGCCTGGTGCTGGTGATGCCATAAGGAGTTGAGATAATGAATGTGCATGTATATATACAAAATGGACAGACCGTCTATGAGCCGGCAGTGAAAGGGAGCATAACCTGGGAGACCCAACGCAAGGGGCAGCCGGGAAAATGCTCCTTCTCCATTATATCAGATAGGAAACTGAAAATTGAAGAGGGGGATGCCGTCCGGCTGGATGTGAATGGGAAACCGACGTTCTTTGGTTTTATCTTTGAGCGGAGCTGGGGGCGTGACGGGGAGGTCAAGGTCACGGCCTATGACCAGCTTCGTTACCTAAAGAATAAGGACAGCTACAACTATGAAAGTAAGACAGCAGGTGAGGTCATCCAGATGATTGCCGGGGACTTCAATCTGCAGACAGGTGCACTGGAGGACACTGGGTATCCGATACCTTCCAGGAATGAGCCGGATACGGCACTGTTCGATATTATCCTGAATGCCCTGGACCTGACCATGATGGCCACGGGGAAGATGTTCGTGCTGTATGATGAAGCCGGGAAACTTACCCTTAGGAATGTAGAGGACATGAAGCTTAATGTGATGATTGATGACGAGATGGCCCAAGACTATGACTTTACAATTAGTATTGATAAGGATACCTATAATCAGATTAAACTGTTCCGTGAAAATGATGATACAAAGAAGCGCGACGTGTTTATGACCAAACACACGGAGAATATAAACAAGTGGGGTGTACTGCAAATGAGCGAGTCCCTGGACAAGGGTGTGGACGGTCAGAAGGTAGCGGAAACATATCTTGGCCTGTACAACCGTCCTTCCAAAAGCCTATCCATCAAGAAAGCATTCGGGGATATCAAGGTTCGGGCCGGATGCCTCATACCCGTGTTCCTGGATGTGAAGGACATGCAGCTCAGGAATTATTTGCTGGTGGAAGCCGTCACACATTCAATTGATAAGGGTGTTCATACTATGGACCTAACATTGAAAGGGGCTGGAATAAGTGGATAATGATTGGATTGAGAACTTACGGAACATTTCACGGCAGGCAGAGGAGGCGTCAAAACCGTGCAACGTACTCACGGGGACTGTGACAGGGACGTCTCCGGTGACAGTGCAGATAGACCAGAAGGTAACCGTCACAGCCGGCCAACTGCTCATACCGCGGTATCTGACGGACCATGTGGAACAGATGTCTATTCTGGGTGTGGGTGATGCTGCGGTTACAGTGAAGAATGCCCTGAAGGGGGGGGGGGGGGTTGGAAACGGTTTTTTTTGTAACGAAACCGGGGGGCGCCGCTTACCGGTGGGGTAGCCGGTTTTTGGTAGGGGGGGGGGGGTGGGGGCGGACACCGGGGGCAT
>JAJQEA010000339.1 GCA_021201905.1 Clostridia bacterium | reverse complement strand
AACCGGCACGGTATCGCTACCGAGGGATTTTAAGTCCCTTGTGTCTGCCTATTCCACCACACCCGCATAAGTACTCGCAGATACTTTTTGCACGTGCCACAGCTGAAAACGAGGACCTTTACGTGCACTGCACTGATGCCCTTAAGCCATATTTTAACGGCACGCTAGTGGGCGAAGGTGGATTCGAACCACCGAAGCTATTAGCAGCAGATTTACAGTCTGTCCCCTTTGGCCACTCGGGAATTCGCCCAAATATTTGCTTGAATAAGCAGTAATTATAATACCACAGACTACGGAAAAAATCAAGTATTTTGTGAACATTTATCTGTGGTGATATCTGTGGTTATCTGTATGGAGAAGTGTGGTCCGGCAGATTGGGGTGCCGTACATCATGGCGCCGGCCGCAGCCACCCAAACCCAGGCAGATTCCGTATCACCCCAAACACAAGCAGCACCCCAATCATTACATAGAGTATACAGGTCTGAACCCGTGTGAGGCGTGTACTTCCGGTCCTTACATACCCCACAGCCATCCAGGCAGCCATGAACACGCCGGGAGGCAGAAGGAGAAAGAGGGCGGCATTTGCCTGAAAGGCAGATGAAAAGTCCAGACGGAGAAGGGACAGGCACATCCGGCTTACGCCGCAGCCGGGGCAGTACAGCCCGGTGACCGTGTGAAACAGGCAGGGAATCAGGGGATGTCCGGCCAGAATACAGATAAATGCATAAAACAGGCCAGCTCCCAGGAGCCCGCCTGTTTTTATGCATAATGTCCGGATACGTTTATGCATTAGAGAGATACTTGCTCAGCTCATTCTGAAGCAGGACATAAGCTACAATGCCCAGTCCGAACAGGCTCAGAAGCAGATAGACCACCGGTGCGCTTCCCCTTGGCTCTCCGTGCTGGTCGTGGAGTATCTCAACGGCATTGCCCATCTGGTACATCCAGAACAGGGCATAAATCCCACAGGTAATCAGTGAGAACAGGAAAACCAGTCCTCCGCTTGTACCCTGTCTGCCGGAGAGCGCGTTGGTTTCGTCGTTCAGTACGATCATCCAATAGATGCCGTAAATTCCGCAGGTAACCAGGCTCAGCAAGATACATACTACGATGTTGCGCTGTTTCATACGTATATCCTCCTTGGTATGGTATGGTCATGTAATACAGCTTAGATTCTATCACAGGCATAATGGTTTATCAACAAAAAGCGTTACAATGTTCATCTTTTGCCTTCTTCTCACGCTTGGTGCGCGTTTGAATCCCGGGGGAATTGCTGGCACATTGCTGGCAAAATCTCATTTTTATGGACGAATGAGGCCGGATATGATATACTAACTAAGATAGGTGTATTCCGATTTCCGGATACGAATGGAGGCAGACTATGAGAGATAAAGGAAGGACGCGGGGGATTTTCAAGGTCTACCTGCAGTGGCCGCTCTTTTTGTCGGTCCTTTTAATCGTACTGACTGCTGTAGTGGCAGCGGTATCCATAAAAGCCGGCATTATAGTATCGGTCTTTACCATTGTCTATATAGGGATTGCCCTTTGGCTGTATTTTTCGAGAAAAAGAGGCATACTTGCCGGACTCATCGCATTTTCTTCCGCCTATGACCAGAGCAGGCAGAACCTGCTGGAAGAGATGCTGATGCCGTATGCGGTGGCAGACGGTTCCGGACATCTGTTGTGGATGAACCGGGAGTTTACGGCAATCCTGGAAGAAGACAAGAATTCATATAAGAATATCACGGCCATGTTTCCTGAGATTACAAAGGAAATGCTGGCTACCGGCGGGGAGGTTGTGAGTATTCACAGTTCCCTGGGAGACAGGAAGTTCCGGATTGATTTAAAGCAGGTCATGGTGGACAGCCTTGACGCGGCGGTGGCCGCGGGAGGACTGGAGGGCCAGGGCTCGTCCGTTACAGCGGTCTACCTGCTGGACGAGACACAGACCCTTAAGTACATGCAGCAGATTAACGACCAGAAGCTGGTGGCGGGACTGATTTACCTGGATAATTATGACGAGGCCCTGGAAAACGTGGAGGAGGTCCGGCGTTCCCTTTTGACCGCCCTCATAGACCGCAAGATAAGCAAATATATCTCCGGCATGAACGGTATCGTAAAAAAGATTGAGAAGGATAAATATTTCTTTGCCATCAAGCAGCAGTACATGGCCAGGATACAGGAAGAACGTTTTTCCATCCTGGAGGATGTAAAGACAGTGAACATAGGCAATGACATGGCTGTTACCTTAAGCATCGGTATCGGCATGAACGGCGACAGCTACAGCCAGAATTATGAATATGCCAGGACATCCATTGACATGGCCCTGGGACGGGGCGGCGACCAGGCAGTGGTCAAGGACTCCGACAAGATTCAGTATTATGGCGGCAAGGCCCAGCAGATGAAAAAGACCACCAGGGTGAAGGCCAGGGTAAAGGCACACACCCTCAGGGAGCTGATGGAGAACAAGGACCGGCTCCTTATTATGGGACACCGTTTGGCGGACATTGATTCCTTTGGCGCGGCAGTGGGCATATACCGCATTGCTATGTCCATGAATAAGAAGGCCAACATCGTGGTCAATGAAGTGACTTCGTCGGTGCGTCCCATGATGGAGCGCTTTACGGGAAATGCCGAATATCCTGAGGACATGCTGCTCACAGGCCCTAAGGCGGCCGAGCTGGTGGATCAGGGGACCATGCTGGTTATCGTGGATGTGAACCGGCCCAGCATTACGGATGAACCGGCTCTCTTAGAGATGGTAAAGACCATTGTGGTTCTGGACCATCACAGGACCAGCAGCGAAATCATAGATAACGCGGTTCTCTCCTACGTGGAGCCCTATGCCTCGTCCACCTGTGAGATGGTGGCAGAGGTATTGCAATATATCGCAGACGGTATTAAAATCAAATCTGCCGAGGCGGATGCCATGTACGCCGGCATTGTCATCGACACCCAGAACTTTACCAATCAGACTGGCGTCAGGACATTTGAGGCAGCGGCATTTTTAAGGAGAAGCGGCACCGATATCACCAGGGTGCGCAAGCTTTTCAGGGAGAACATGAAGGACTACCAGGCAAAGGCGGACGCGGTCAGGAAGGCCGAGGTGTTTATGGATGCCTTTGCCATCAGTGAGTGCTCAGCCGAAGGGCTGGACAGCCCCACCATCATCGGCGCCCAGGCAGCCAACGAACTTCTGAAGATCCGCGGCATGAAGGCATCGGTGGTGCTTACGGACTATAACGGAACCATCTATTTCAGCGCCAGGTCCATTGACGAGGTTAATGTTCAGGTCATGATGGAGAAGCTGGGCGGCGGCGGACACCGCACCATAGCAGGTGCCCAGATGCAGGGCGTGACCGTGGAGGAAGCAAAGGAACGGCTGAAAGACGTCATCCGCCAGATGATGGAGGAGGGCGAGGTGTCCTGATTAGGGATACCCATAGACACAGAATCAGAAAGGAAGTATGAGACATGCAGGTAGTATTACTGGAAGACGTAAAGGCATTAGGAAAAAAAGGCCAGATTGTGAATGTGAATGACGGCTATGCCAGAAATTTTATTTTGCCGAAGAAGCTTGGGGTGGAAGCCAATTCCAAGAATCTCAATGATTTGAAGCTTAAAAAGGCCAACGATGACAGGATTGCGGCAGAGCAGCTGGCGGCAGCAAAGGAGCTGGGAGCAAAGCTGGAAGAGTCCTCCGTTACCCTGACCATTAAGGCAGGAGAGGGCGGAAGGGCGTTCGGATCCGTATCCTCCAAGGAAATCGGCAAGGCCATTGGGGACCAGCTGGGAATTGACATTGACAAGAAAAAGATTATGCTGAACGACCCCATCAAGTCCATTGGCAGCTTCGAGGTGCCCATTAAGCTCCATAAGGAAGTGACCGCCAGACTGGCTGTCAAGGTAGTGGAAGCATAAATTCATAGCACAGACACAGGACCCGCCTAAACAGGCGGGTCTCATAGATTCAGATACAGGAGACGAGTAATATGGAAGAAGCCCTGATTAAGCGGGTGCTTCCCCACAGTCTGGAGGCGGAACAGTCGGTCATCGGTTCCATGCTCATGGACAGGGAGGCAGTGATTGCCGCGTCGGAGATTGTTACGGGAAGTGATTTTTACCAGCAGCAGTACGGCATCATGTTCGACGCCATGGTGGAGCTGTTTAATGAAGGCAAGCCTGTGGACCTGGTAACCCTCCAGGACCGTCTGAAGGAAAAGGACGTGCCTCCTGAGGTGAGCAGCCTGGATTTTGTGCGGGATATCGTTACCATGGTGCCTACGTCCGCCAATGTAAGGTCCTATGCCACCATTGTAGGTGAGAAGGCAGTACTGCGCAGGCTGATTAAGACCACGGAGGAGATTGCCAATACCTGTTATGCCGGAAAGGAGCCGCTGGAGAACATTCTGGCAGACACGGAGAAGTCTGTCTTTAACCTGCTGCAAAACCGCGGCGGGCAGGATTTCGTGCCCATCAAGCAGGTGGCCATCAACGTGCTGGAAAAGATTGAGGATGCCTATAAGAACCAGGGAACGGTCACGGGAATACCCTCAGGCTTTATTGACCTGGATTATAAGCTTTCCGGCTTCCAGCCCTCGGATTTCATCCTGATAGCAGCCCGTCCTTCCATGGGTAAGACGGCCTTTGTCCTCAATGTGGTGGACTATGTGGCGGTACGAAAGAGCCTGCCCTGCATGGTGTTCAGCCTGGAGATGTCCAAGGAGCAGCTGGTAAACCGTATGCTTTCCATGGAGTCCAATGTGGATTCACAGAAGCTCAGGACCGGCTCCCTGACGGATTCTGACTGGGATGCCGTGGTTGAGGGCATCGGCGTCATAGGAAATTCCAAGCTGATCATCGATGACACCCCGGGTATCTCCATATCAGAGCTGCGCTCCAAGTGCAGGAAGATGAAGCTGGAGTATGGACTCAGTGTCGTAATCATCGACTACCTGCAGCTCATGAGCGGCAGCAAAAAGGGCGGGGGAGATAACCGCCAGCAGGAGATTTCCGATATCTCCCATTCCCTGAAGGCCCTTGCCAGAGAACTTCATGCCCCTGTCATCGCCCTGTCGCAGCTGTCCCGTGCCTGCGAGACCAGGCAGGATCACAGGCCCATGCTCTCCGACCTTCGTGAGTCGGGAGCCATCGAGCAGGATGCCGACGTGGTAATGTTCCTGTACCGTGATGACTATTATAATAAGGATACGGAGCATCCTAACGAGGCAGAGGTAATCATAGCCAAACAGCGTAACGGCCCCATTGGAACCGTTACATTGATATGGAAACCGGAGTATACCAAGTTTGTGAACGCGGCCAGACCTCAAGGCGGCGGACAGGACGCATAAAAATTTTTCCAGGGTGTCATAATATCCATTCTCAATGCATACACTAATAGTAAGGCAGGACATGCCTGTTAACTTGTGAAGGAGAGAATGGCTATGGATGAAGTACATTATCTGATATCGGATGCATCCAAAAAGGTCGATGTGGAGGCCCATGTATTAAGGTACTGGGAAGAGGAGCTGGAACTTGATATTCCCCGTAACGAGATGGGGCACCGGTACTATACGGATTTACATATCCGCCTGTTCAAGCAGGTCAAGAACCTGAAGGAGAAGGGGTATCAGCTGAAGGCAATCAAGCATGCGCTGAACCAGGTCCTGAAAAAGGACGGCAAGGCTCAGGGAGAGCTGTCCGACGAAATCCTGGAGCGCGATATGAACGCAGCACTTAAGGAATTTAAAGAGGAAGACAGCGGAACGTCCCTCAGTACTGTAAAGGGCGATGGCGTGTCCGTGGTTGCCATGGAAGAGAAGATGGAACAGTTTCAGCAGATCATGAACCTGATTATCGGACGTGCCCTGGAGGTGAACAATGAGAAGCTGAGCCAGGATATCAGCTGTCTGGTCAATGAGAAGATGGGCAAGGAGCTGGAGTTTTTATTCCAGGCTTCGGACCAGAAGGAGGAGGAACGGTTCCGCCAGCTGGACGAGACGCTCAGAAGCTACCAGAAGGGCGGACAGGCAGAGGCGGCAGCGGCCAAGGTTCCCTTTTTTTAAGCGGCGCAGATTCGGGCGAAGCGGAAAAAAGCTCAGGGACGGAAAGTAAATGCAGATACAGCAGGAGAAGGCGCCTGCACCAGGGGAACAACACCGTGGTGCAGGCGCCTTTTTCTTCTGTTTTTCCTTTTTAAGAAACAGGGAATGGTTATTTTATAGTACTTTCAATTTTCTTACGACCTTAATTTTTATATCGCTATTCCTTAAGAAATGTGTTAGAATGAATTTGATTTGAGCTTTTTGACATAAGAAGAAGCAGGAAGGATAAGTTCTTCATGAATTCAAAATACAGAAAATATATTACATATATGGCAGCCGTAGGCGTGCTGACCCTCAGCGCTTTCCTGGGCGGCTGCACCAAGGAATCCTCATCAGAGGTGGGGGACGCCACTCCCTCTGAGGTCAATGTCATACAGGCTGTGCCTGAGACCATTGCCCAGCTGGGGCTGGACGGACAGGTGCTGCCGGGACTGAATGACATTAACCTGCCGGACGCGGAGCCGGCTCCCGAGTACCTCAGGATTGGGGTGCGCCATGAGATCATCAAGAGACTGCAGCAGCGTCTCATGGACCTGGGATTCATGGACAACGATGAGCCTACGGATTATTTTGGAGAGATGACCCAGCAGGCAGTAAAGCATTTCCAGAGGCAGAATGAGCTGCCCACGGACGGTATTGTGGGCAATGTAACCTGGGATGCCATCATGTCCCCGGACGCCAAGTACTATGCGGTGTCCAAGGGAACCCAGGGTGATGATATTGAGCGTATCCAGCAGCATCTTTATGAGCTGGGATACCTGGCAACCGCTGATTTGGTAACAGGCAACTTTGGCGATTCCACGGAAGCGGCTGTGTTAAAGCTCCAGGAGGTCAACGGACTGGAGCAGGATGGAAAGGTGGGGCAGAGGACCATCAACCTGCTGTACAGCGATGAGATTAAGCCTAACTTCCTTTCTTACGGTGAGAAGAGCGATGTGGTCCTGGCCTGCCAGGAGCGCCTTAAGGAACTGGGATATCTGACCATCACCCCGGACGGGGCTTACGGTGAGGATACGGTAGTGGCGGTAAAGCAGTTCCAGGCCAGAAATGACCAGGTGGTGGACGGATATCTGGGGCCATCCACCAGGATTGCCCTTAACAGTCCGGACGCCAGAGCCAACGGCCTGATGTTAGGTGAGCGAGGCGACGCGGTTACCAAGGTGCAGCAGCTTCTTAACAAGCACGGATATCTTGTTTCCGGCAATGTGACCGGCTATTACGGCGAAGCCACGGAGAACGCTGTCAGGAACTTCCAGTCCCGCAACGGACTGACCTCCGACGGTCTGGTAGGCGTCCAGACCATGGCCAAGCTGACCAGCGACAATGTACGGCGCCCGGCGGCTAATTCCAGCGGTTCCGGCACCACTACAAGACCTAACAACTCAGGAAACAGCGGCAATACAGGAAATAACGGCGGTTCAGGCAACACGGGCAAGCCGTCAGGCAATACCACGCCGCCTGTGAGCATACCGGCAAGCGGAGGCGCGTCCGCCCTTATATCAGTTGCCTCGTCCAAACTCGGGTCACCGTATGTATGGGGAGCGAAAGGACCCAATGCCTTTGACTGTTCCGGTTTCGTATACTGGTGTCTCAACCAGGTGGGCGTAAACCAGAGCTACCTGACTTCTTCTGGCTGGAGGAATGTGGGCCGCTACACAAAGATTACAAACTTTAATGACATCCAGGCCGGTGATATCGTGGTGGTAAGGGGCCATGTAGGTATCGCGGCAGGAGGAGGCACTGTGATTGACGCTTCTTCCAGTAACGGACGGGTGGTGCACAGAAGCCTGAGCCAGTGGTGGGCCAACAACTTTATCTGTGCATGGAGGATTTTCTAACAAACATAAAGGAACCGGAGTATAAAAAGGAGGGCGTTTGGTGATGCAGACCATACTGGTATGTGATGATGACAAGCAGATTGTGGAGGCCATTGATATCTATCTGACAGGTGAGGGGTTTAAGGTAATCAAAGCTTATGACGGCTATGAGGCCCTGGAGTATCTGGATAAAAATGAAGTAGACTTATTGATTGTGGATGTGATGATGCCGGGACTGGACGGCATCCGCACCACCCTGAAAGTCAGGGAGAACAGCAGCATACCCATTATCATCCTCTCCGCCAAGTCCGAGGATGCAGACAAGATTCTGGGGCTTAACATCGGTGCTGACGATTACATAACAAAGCCCTTTAATCCCCTGGAGCTGGTGGCCAGGGTCAAGTCCCAGATGCGCCGTTATACCCAGCTGGGGAACCTGAACCAGCAGGCGGACGGACAGATTTATAAGTGCGGCAGCCTTCAGATCAATGATGACAACAAAGAGGTGACCGTGGACGGCGATGCCATCAAGCTGACGCCCATTGAGTACAATATCCTGCTGCTTCTGGTGAAGAATGCGGGAAAGGTGTTTTCCATTGATGAGATTTATGAGCAGATATGGAATGAGGAGGCCATCGGCGCGGACAACACGGTGGCCGTGCACATACGCCATATCCGTGAGAAAATAGAGATTAACCCAAGGGAGCCAAAGTACCTGAAGGTGGTATGGGGTGTAGGCTATAAGATAGAAAAGCAGTAGGTGGTTGTATGACAGATGAAAAGAGGAAATTCAGACGGAGGAAGCTGGTTCTTACCCTGTTCCACATTGTCTTTGCGGCCATGTCCGTATTCGGGATCAGCGCCATGTACCTTAACTCCAATTACGGAAAAGGTGTAAAGTGGATTTACGAGGATGCATATGAGGATTCCGCCCAGTTTGACAAACAGCTGACAGAGGATATCGACCGCATATTTACCTATGTGGGCTATAAGGATATGTTTGAGACCAACAGAAAGCTGAATATGCATAAGGTTATTGTAAGGGTCAGCAATGGGCCGGGGGAGCAGGGCACAGAGTGGACTCTGGATCAGATTGTGCGCTATATCAAGACCAGGGGCTATTATCTGGATGAGAATTTCAAACTGGCCGGCTCGCCCATTTCCATGGACGATGACGAGGAAGAGATAACCGTGGATTTCCAGAGCTATAATCCGGATTTTGTGGATGCGGACGCAGGAGAGTCTCCAAGGATGACCATGGAGGATCTGGCCCTCGATATACTGGTCCATCTGAGTGAATATTACACCATATATTATAATTACATAGAGAATAACACCAACCTGAATTTCCGTATTCAATACACCAGCAATAAAGGCGTTACAAAGGTATCCACCAATGTGCCGGACAAGACCCTGGAGGAGATAGTGAGCACGGGGAAATACCTCTATGTGCCGGGAAATACCATCCGTATGGAGAGCAACATGGCCACGGTTCCTGCCAATGCGGCCACGCTCCTGGAGATATGGAATCCCTATGAAAATGATAAGAATTACATGGTCCTGTCCGTGGATACCAGCTACCCCAATACGGATGCATATTCCATAGAGGCAAAGGCATATAAGGAGGCCAGAAACGAGTTTATTCTGGGCATGGCGGGCGTTATCCTGGGAAGCCTTGGATGTGTGGTTACACTGGCCATGCTGATGCTCATGTCAGGCCACACCACGGACGGAAGCGCGGAAATACGCCTGTTTCCCATTGACGAGATTCACACGGAACTCTGCCTGATTCTCTGGGCGGCGGCAACAGCGGTATTTATCTACATAGGAAGGTATGTGGGAATCCGGCTGTTCAGCCTGTTTGCTCCCAACAAACAATGGAATTACTGGAATAAGATGATTAAACTGGTCATTGTGTACGGGAGCGTTGTATTGTGCGGCTTTGATTTACTGCGCAGGTATAAGGCCAGGACCTTGTGGAGCAACAGCCTGGCAAAAAGGGTCCTGGAGGCGTCAAAGGACTATGCGGGAAGAGTCAGCTACGCGGTGGGGACCGGGTTCTGCTACCTGTTGTTTTTGGGCTTTAACGCAGGTATGCTGTGGGGGCTGATTTTCCTCTTTTTCTATAAGGAGAACAGGATAAGCTACCAGATTATGTTCTACGTATTCGTGGTGCTGTACCTGGGACTGGACGGGTGGATATACCATCAGCTGTTTAAAAAGTCAGTGCAGAGGGATGTTCTGGACATGGCTGTCAGCACTATCTCCCGGGGGGATACCAGCTACCAGATCGATACCTCCCGACTGTCGGGCAAGGAACGGGACATGGCAGAGCATCTCAATAACATCAGCAGCGGTCTGGATTCAGCCATCCAGGAGCAGGTCAAGAGCGAGCGCCTGAAGGCAAGCCTGATAACCAATGTATCCCACGACATCAAGACCCCTCTTACGTCCATTATCAATTACGTGGACCTGCTGAAGCGGGAGAAAATACAGGACCCCAAGATTGCCGCATACCTGGAAGTGCTGGACCAGAAGTCCCAGCGCCTGAAGACTCTGACCGAGGATCTGGTGGAGGCTTCCAAGGCCAGTTCAGGCAATATGAAGCTAGATATATCGGATATTGACCTGGTGGAGCTGGTGCAGCAGACCAACGGTGAATTCGAGGAGCGGTTTGCCCTTCGCAGGCTGGAGCTGGTTTCCAACATACCGAATGAGGTGCTTATCATCCAGGCTGACGGACGGCGCCTGTGGCGTGTCCTGGAAAATCTCTATACCAATGCGGTGAAGTATGCCATGGAGCACAGCCGGGTCTATGTGGATGTGCTGGACGAGGACGGCAGGGCCATATTTACCATTAAGAATGTCTCGGAATCTTCTCTGAACATCAGTCCGGATGAGCTGACGGAGCGCTTTGTCAGGGGGGATGTGTCCAGGGCCACAGAGGGAAGTGGTCTGGGATTATCCATATCCAAGGATTTGACCCAGCTTCAGGGCGGCGAGTTCCAGGTCATTATAGACGGGGATCTGTTTAAGGCCGTTGTGTCATTCCCGGTAAAGAGAGTGGAGTTTAAGGCGGAAAAAGCAGTTGAGGAACCGGGAGACATGGATCAGGATTTTGAGTATGAAGAAGAAATATGATTTCAGGCGGAATTGCGGTTTTAAGGAAGAATTGTGATAAAAATTTCACGAAGAAATTGTAAAATATTTGAAAATATTGTGGTATAAATCCTGTTTATTGGTCATTATGACTATGGGGATTGTTGGAAAAAGGCGCCGGAGGATATCTTCCGGCGCCTCTTTTTTCCATGTGCAGGCGGATTTTACTGATAATCAAATACGTTAATCCAGCTTTCCAGCAGTTCCTTTTCCTCGGGACGCTTGTAAGCCAGCTGGGCAGCTGCCACGATGGGGAGCCAGCCCTGTACATAGCGCTTTTCTGTGCCCGTTTTATCACAGAACAGATCCATGTACATATCAGCTGTCTTCTTATCCTTCAGGCTCAGAAGCAGATAGGTTCTGGCCACATCGGCACTTGCGTTGCCCTGGGAAGCATGTACCCAGTCAACCAGATACCATTTGCCGTCGTCGCCTACAATGATGTTGGATGGGCAGAAATCGCCGTGGCACAGCTTGGTGTGCTTTGGCATGCCGTCCAGCCTTGTAAGCAGCTCGTAGCGCAGGTTTTCATCCAGCTGTTCCTCGGTTTTAAGGGCGCGGATGGTCTTTTCCTTCAGCTTGTTTAACAGCGGGCAGGCCTGGGCAAAAATCAACAGGTGTAAATCAACCATCTGCTCCAGGTACTCCCCTGTCTTGTCGGGATTCTCTTCCATCAGCTGCTGAAGGGTCTTGCCCTCCACAAATTCCCTGGTAATAGACCATTTGCCATCGATTACAGATACCCCCAGAACCTTAGGAACATTCAGGGCTTCAATGGTTTCCACACGTGCGTTGCACAGGGCTTCATTCAGAACCTCGGCTTTTGGGAAGCCTTCGCAGAATTCCTTGATGGCAGTGCTTCCGTCACGGTAAACGGATTTTGTTTCGCTACTGGAAATTAATTGTTTCGCCATAATTATACTCTCCTTCCACACATTATAAACGGTGCTGCGACAGGTAATCCATCGCACTGCCTTTATTCTACTACAACATGACTGAAAAGTACATACCCAATTTGATAAATTTTTAACGTACTTTTAGGCCCTAAAAGGATCATATTTCTTAAAAACAAGTTTAAAAACGGAAGATGGCTGTTCCGTATGCAGGAAGAGGGTAGGAGAAGGAGTAGGGCTGTCCGTCGCATTCGCTTTTTGAGGATGAGAAGCAGGGAGCTTCGGCTGCCTTGTAAGCGCCGTGGCTGTCCAGAAGCAGGGTGTATCTGCCGCGTTTGGGGACACCTACCCGGTAATCCGGTCTCTCCACCGGAGTAAAGTTTATAATGAACAGCAGGTTTTTCCTGCCCGTCTCATCCCTTCGTATAAAGCTGAAGATACTTCTGTCGCCGTCATTGGCATTGATCCACTGGAAACCGTTCCAGTCATTGTCCTGGCGGTAAAGGGAGGGATATTTTTTGTACAGATGGAGCAGGTCCTTCACATAGTTCTGAAGCTCCCTGTGGTCATCCTCGTCCGTGAGATACCAGTCCAGGGAAACCTTCTCATCCCATTCATGGAGCTGGCCGAAATCCTGGCCCATGAACAGGAGCTTCTTGCCGGGATGGCCCATCATGAAGGTGTAACCGGCCTTCAGATTGGAAAACTTGTCCCTGCCAAGGCCGGGCATCTTGTTTATCATGGAGCATTTCAGGTGAACCACCTCGTCGTGGGAAAGGACCAGTATATAATTCTCACTTGTAAAATAGGTGAGTCCGAAGGTCATGCGGTGATGGTTATACTTGCGGAAATAGGGGTCTAACTTCATGTATTCCAGGAAATCGTGCATCCAGCCCATGTTCCACTTGAAGGTAAAGCCCAGTCCGTCCTGTTCGGGGTGCTCCGTCACCTTGGGCCAGGCCGTGGATTCCTCGGCAATGACAAGGGCTCCGTGGTTGCGCCCCTGGACCACTGTGTTCAGGTGCTTGAAGAACTCTATGGCTTCCAGGTTCTGGTTGCCGCCGTGTTTGTTGGGGACCCACTGGCCCTCCTGGCGTCCGTAGTCTAAGTACAGCATGGATGCCACCGCGTCCACCCTGAGGCCGTCCACATGATACTGCTCCACCCAGTAGAGTGCATTGCTGATGAGGAAGTCCTTGACCTCGTTCTTGCCGTAATCAAACACCTTGGTGCCCCAGTCCGGATGCTCCCCCTTCCTGGGGTCCGCGTATTCAAAGAGGGGTTCGCCGTCAAAGTCAGCCAGGCCATGGGCATCCTTGGGGAAATGGGCCGGAACCCAGTCCAGTATGACGCCTATGCCGTTCTTGTGCAGGTAGTTGACAAAGTACATGAACTCCGCCGGTGTGCCATAGCGGGAGGTGGGAGCAAAGTAGCCCGTCACCTGGTATCCCCAGGAACCGTCGAAGGGATGTTCCGCAATACCCATCAGCTCCACATGGGTATAGCCCATCTCCTTTACATAAGCAGCCAGCTCATGGGCAGCTTCTGTGTATGTATAAAAGCCGTCCTTTTCAGGCCCGTCCCGCTTGCGCCAGGAACCCAGATGCACTTCGTAAATACTCATGGGCAGCTTCTGTACATCTGCCTGGGTCCTTTTTTCGATCCATGGGCTGTCAGTCCAGGAAAAGCCCTGGATATCGGCTGTGACAGAGGCTGTGCCAGGACGGTATTCCGCGCTGAAGGCAAAGGGATCCGCCTTGTAGAGAATCTTGCCGGACTGGGTGGTAATGGCAAATTTATAGAGCTCTCCCAGCTTCATGCCCGGATTGAAAATCTCCCAGATGCCGGATTCAGAGATCCGTTCCATGGGGTCGGCCTCCGGATTCCAGTTGTTAAAATCGCCTACCAGATGGACCTCTTTTGCATGGGGGGCCCAGACGGCGAAGTAGATGCCGTCCTTTCCCTTGTATGTTTTGGGATGCGCCCCTAATTTCTGGTAAATATCATAGTGCGTGCCTGCCCCGAACAGATAGCAGTCCAGGTCAGATATGAATCCAGTGGCAGAAGTTTTTTTCTTTGAAGATGCTGCAGTGCGTTTTTTAGCTACCATATCAGTTCTCTCCCTTGAGTTTCAGGACAGCTCCCCAGTTGCCCTTTAATTTTATGTGGACCTTCCCGTCTGAAATGGGGAGACGGTCTCCTGGTTCCAGAAGATTGACTGCCTCGCTGGCCTGAACCGGTACAGGAATGGCCAGTTCAGCCGGCTCATCGTCATTGTTTACCGCGGCGATGATGACAGAATCACCACCGTGTCTGGCAAATGCATACTGGCGGTTGGTCAGCAGCAGTTCCTGGTAACGGCCTGTGTGAAGGGGCTCCTGCTGGCTGTGAATCTGTCCCAGCTGTGCGATCAGGTCCGTAAGCTCACAGTGAAGTTCAGCTTCCCGAGCTATGGAGATGGCGGGACGCAGCGCCTCATCGCTGGTGTTGGTGCGTTTCCCCTCAATGCCCCATTCGCCGCCGTAATAGATGGACGGGATGCCGGGCAGTGTGAAGAGGCAGAGATATATGGGGAACAGGTGATCCCTGAGCGTAAGCTTTGTGGCAATCCTGTTCTCGTCATGATTGTCCACAAAGGTGTAGAGCTGGCGTCCGATGGCTTCCAGCCGTTTTACGTTGTGGGCAATCTCAAAAAAGTTGTGGTCATTGAAGCCGGAGTAAAGACTTTTGTGAAGTTCGTAATTGGTGACGGAATGAAGCATCTCACTGTTCACCCAGCGGCTGTAGTCCCCGTGAATCACCTCGCCCATGAGCCAGAAGTCTTCCTTCATGGTTTCTGTCTGGCTGCGCATTTCCTTCATGAAGTTGAAGTCCAGCACATTGGCGCAGTCCAGGCGTATTCCGTCAATGTCAAACTCATCGATCCAAAACCGGATGCCGTCAAAGAGGTAGGACCTTACATCCGGGTTAAAGAGGTTCAGGCAGGGCAGTTCAAAATGTCCCTGCCAGGCTTCGTATCCAAAGGAATCGCCGCAGGGGCTCTGCCAGTCAAAGTTCACTCCCTTATACCAGTCCTTATAGGGGGAATCCCAGCGCTTTTCCTGTATGTCCTTAAAGGCAAAAAATTCACGTCCCGTGTGGTTGAACACGCCGTCCACCACTACCTTAATGCCCTCCTGGCGGCATTGGGCCACAAAATTTCTGAAAGAATCATTATCGCCCAGACGCCGGTCCACTAGCTTATAATCTCTGGTATCATATCCATGGCTGGTGGATTCAAAAAGCGGGCCTATGTAGATGGCGTTGCAGCCCAGGGACCGGATGTGGGGAATCCACTTGTCTAATTCTTCAAAACGGTTGGTTACTTCGGTTGCATCATTGTGTTTGGGGGCTCCAGTCATCCCCGGGGGATACATGTGATAGAACACTCCCCGTTCATACCAGGTGCTCATGTTGTTTTCCTCGCAATCTTTATGTAGTCATATGTTGCAGCGCCCGGAGGGGGATAGTACTGTGAGTACTAATCCTCCTGGCTTTTAAATTTACGCAGCAGGAACTGGTAGCGCAGCTGGGCCGCGTTCAGTTCGTAGATATAGCAGTCTATCAGGGTAGGGTCCACGGCCTGCTCAAAGTGGTTCCTGGCGGCTTCGATGGCACATTTTGTGCGTTCGATTTCCACGCGCAGGCGGATGAGTTCAGGTCTGGGACGCCGCGCCCTGGTCACTGCGGATCTGGCGGCGGCAGTCTCCCTGACTGCTTTCATGATGTCAAACATATGCTTCATCTCCCAGTTATTGATAGAAATAGTATATCTGGAAAATGATATCTTATGCATGTGGGGCCTGCGGAATTGAATTTTAATACAGGCTGTCAGTACAGGAATTCCTCCAGTCTGTAGCCCAGCTCCATCAGCCGGCGGTTGGATTCCCTCAGGGTGAGGTAATAATAATTGGCCGTGCCTTCCTGGCGTACGCCTACGATGCCCGCCTCCTTTAATATCTTGAGATGGTGGGATATGGCCGGGCGGGAAAGGCTGGTCCGCCTGGTGATTTCGTTTACATTGAGACCGTATTGCTCGAAATGGGCGGGGCCAGGTGTCTGCCTGCTGTCAAGGGCTTCTTCTGTCAGTACCTCTATGATGGACAGACGCATCTCATCGCCCAGGGCAATGAACAGCGGCATACAGGCATGAAAACGTTTCTGTAATTCCTGGGCAGTTGTCATCTGCCATTTCCTCCTTTGGTTTAAAAATTTGAACCAATTTCATTTTACCATGTATAAGGAGGAAGGTCAAGGAAATCGGAGTGGAAATGCGTAAAATTCACGGAAATTTACCCTTGACATTTGCCGGAAAATCCCTCATAATGGAACAACATTCAACACAGTCTATTTCATGACAGTCTGATTTATCTCAATGGTTTTATTTACATCATTATTTTTGCGTTGCCTGGCTCAGGCAGTAATTTCCTCAGAAAAAAGTGACAGATGAAGCGGAGAAAGGGGGTAGTGTATTCAATTTACATTGTTTTATGTCATATGCGCTGTATGGCATGATGGCCTATTGCGCCTATATGGATATCAGGTATTACCGGATACCGAACAGGGCCCTGGCAGCCGTGGCGGCTGCAGGGCTGGCTGTTTCGGCGGAGGCCTGGGCATCCGGAGCAGGGAGTGTTGGGTTATGGGCGGCAGGCATAGGCTTTTGGATGCCGGATACTGTTTTTTTGGCGGCCGCGGCTGAGGGCGCTGCTGTATTTATAATGCGGCTGATGTTGGCGGCCGCAGCCGGTTTCCCATTTTTCCTGCTGCGGATGGTGGGAGCCGGGGATATTAAGTTCATGGCCCTTGTGGCAGGCTGCTTTGGCCTGGAAACAGGATTTTGGTCCGTGGTGATTGGTTTGTGTCTGGGAGCTGTTCTGGCTCTTGGAAAGATGCTGCGAGAGAGCAGCGTCTGTCAGAGATTCTTGTATTTGACTGCCTATATCAGGCGATTGATTCAGAGGAAAGAAATAGAGGCGTATTACTGCCCGGAGCGGGATGGATATAAGTGCGTAATTCCATTGGGAGCCTGTTTTTTTGCAGGGACTCTTATTACCATGTTGTGGAAGGGATGAGTGATGGGTGTTAAGGTGCATATGCGCCAGGCAGAAATGAGGTGAGAAGTGAATATATGGTAAAGATTCTGGCGGTCTATGACGCGGACCCCGCCTTTGGGGAACGGCTGGCGGATTATGTGAATCAGAAGGAAAAGATTCCGTTTACAGCCATATCATTTTCCAGCCTGGACAGGCTCAGAGAATATGGGGAAGAACATCCCATAGAAATCCTGCTGGTAGATGAGTGTTCCCGGTCGCTGGTGGGGGATGTGAAGGCAAAGCAGGTCATGGTTCTGTGTGACGGGGAGTTGGTGGAGGGGCTGGATGTGGTTCTATCCATCTACAAGTACCAGTCCGGAGACTGTATCATGCGTGAGGTGCTGGCGTCCTACTGCAGCCGGCCTTTGGAGCCGTCGCTGGCCCTTCTTGGGACCAGGGCCCTGGTCATGGGCATATATTCCCCTGTAAACCGGTGCTTTAAGTCCTCGCTGGCCCTGACCATAGGGCAGGTGATGGCAAAAAAGGAGGCGGTGCTGTATCTGAATCTGGAAGAATATTCAGGATTTTCCAGGCTCATTAACAGTGAGTACAAGGCGGATTTGTCGGATGTGCTGTATTTGTACCGGCAGGGAGGGTATAACTGGATGAAGCTAAAGTCCATGATCAGCAACTGGGGAAATATGGATTATATACCTCCTGTGAGATATGCGGAGGACTTAAGCCAGGTGGCGCCGGAGGACATGGCGCAGCTCATAGACAGGATTGCGAGGGAGAGCGGCTATGACAGGCTGGTGGTGGACGTGGGGCAGATGGGAAGGGGAGCCCTGCCCATTCTCTCCATGTGTGATGTGGTGTATATGCCGGTCAGGGAGGACTATATATCAGCCGCCAAGATAGAGGAATTCGAGGAGTACCTGGAGGAAGCGGACGATGCCGGGGTCAGGGACAGGATTCAGAAGCTGAGGCTGCCCAGGCATACAGGTATTGTGAAGCGGGAGGGGTATCTGGAACAGCTGATATGGGGGGAGATGGGTGATTATGTGAGGCAGCTTTTGAACGGGAAGCAGCCGGAGAGGTAGAGGGATCAGCAGAAGCAATGAGGAGGAAGCAATGAGGAGGAAGCAATGGGGAGGAAGCGTTGAGAAGGGAGCATTGAGGGGGAAGCTGTGAGGAAGGAAGCGTGCGTCATGGAGGAGAGGGAGAGTACAAGGAGGAGCCGCGAAGGTGTCCGGTGGGCCATAAGGGAGCGCATCATGGAGGAATTGCAGGAAAGACACCATATGGATGACGGGGAACTGCTGGAGATGATTGACAGGGCCATAGGAGACATGGGACAGGAAATGTTCCTGCCGTTAAAGGAACGGCTCTGGCTGCGGGGCAGCCTCTTTGACAGCTTCCGCCGTCTGGATATCCTGCAGGAGCTGATTGATGACAGCTCTGTATCGGAAATCATGGTTAACGGGGCAGGAAAGATATTTATGGAGAAAAACGGAAGGATGGAATTGTGGGACAGGAAGTTTGAGAAACCGGAACAGCTGGAGGATATCATACAGCAGATTGTAAGCAGGGTCAACCGTGTGGTGAATGTATCCTCTCCCATGGTGGATGCCAGGCTGGAGGACGGATCCAGAGTCCATGTGGTGCTTCCGCCTGTGGCCTTGGATGGTCCGGTGGTAACCATAAGGAAATTCCCAGACCCAATTACCATGGAAAAGCTGATTCGTTTCGGAGCCATAAGCACGGAGGCCGCGGGCTTTCTGGAGCAACTGGTGGAGGACGGATGCAACATGTTCATCAGCGGAGGGACAAACTCCGGGAAAACCACATTCCTGAATGCATTGTCATCCTTCATACCCTCCGGTGAGAGGGTCATTACCATTGAAGATTCTGCCGAATTGCAGATAACGCAGGTTCCCAATCTTGTACGCCTGGAGACAAGAAACGCCAATACGGAGGGGGAAGGGGAAATTACCATGAGCCAGCTGATTAAGGCGGCCCTGCGCATGAACCCCAACCGCATTGTGGTGGGCGAGGTGAGGGGAAAGGAGGCCCTGGACATGCTCCAGGCCATGAACACAGGCCATCCCGGCAGTCTTTCCACGGGTCATGGAAACAGCCCGCGGGACATGATAAGCAGGCTGGAGACCATGGTGCTGATGGCGGCAGACCTTCCGCTGGCGGCAATCAGGAACCAGATTGTGTCAGCTCTGGACATCATGGTCCATCTGGGACGGCTGAAGGACGGAAAGAGAAGGGTTTTATCCATTATGAGAATAGGAGGTTTGCAGAATGGAGAGGTGGAACTGGAGCCACTGTTTGAATACGACGGGAAGGAGGACCGGCTTCGTCAGAAAAGGGCCGGGATACAGGCGGGACCTGGTTAGGCAGGAGATTGGCAGGAGCAAACCGGAAAAGAGAGCTCCCAGGGCCCGTCCTCCCGACAGGGTGGATTACAGCACCTACCGGCTAACAGCCAGGGAGTGGCTGCTATACAGCGCCTGGGGGATAGGGGCCTGCGGGCTGGCATCCTATGTATTTTACCGCAGTGCGGTGGTGTTCCTGATTCTGATACCCTTTGGATTCTGTTATCCTTTATACCGGAGGAAGGATTTAAAGAAGGAGAGGGCCAGACGGCTGGAATTACAGTTTAAGGAGGGAATCCAGGTGCTGTCCTCCTTTCTCAGCGCAGGGTATTCCCTGGAAAATGGGCTTGCCCTCAGCATAAAGGAGCTGGAAGTGCTTTATGGGAGGAGGGAGATGATTACAGAGGAGTTCCGGATTCTGTCCGATGGAATCCGGATGAACCGTCCAGCAGAAGAGCTGTTCATGGATTTTGGCCGGCGCAGCGGACTGGAGGATGTTGATAATTTTGCCCAGGTCCTGTCCGCGGCTAAACGAAGCGGAGGTGAGCTGGTGGAAATCATCCGCCAGACAGCTGGAATTATCCGTGACAAGGTGCAGGTTAAGGAGGAGATACACACCATGCTTGCCTCCAGGATATTTGAACAGAAAATTATGAATCTGATACCGTTTTTTGATTGTGCTCTACATTGATCTTACATCCCCTGGATTTTTCGGCGTGATGTACGGCACCTGGATGGGCAGGGGAGTGATGACCATGTGTCTGGCAGCCTATGGGGGAGCGCTGGTTATGGCCGGGAAGATACTGGACATTGAGGTGTGAAAGGCAGGTGGAGCGGACGATAAAGATGAAAAAACGGCCTGGGGGAAGGCTTCGGGCCTGGATCGGACGGAAACAGATTATATGCCTGGCAGCCGGTCTTTTCCTGGGAATGGCGGCGCAGTTGTGGCAGCGCACAGACAGCGATCTGTTAGAAGGCAATACCCTAGCCAGGGGAAGCTACGGACAGGGGGATCAGACTTACAACCTGGTGGTGGAGGGACTTGAGGAGAAGGCGGTTCCTGTGGAGATGGTCCTGTCAGAACGGGTATATACGAAACAGGAGGCCCTTAAGGCGTACGAGGCCGTGATGGATCAGCTTCCGAACCTTATATTGGGGAATAATCCGTCTCTTGAGGATGTAAGGCAGGATCTGAACCTGCTTACATATCTGGACAGCTATGGGATAAGGCTCAGGTGGGAATCGGATGAGCCGGATCTTCTGGATTCCTTTGGTGAGCTGCATGTCCGTGAGATAAAACAGAGGGGGATTGACGAGCAGGGAATCAGAATCAGCCTGCATGTGCGCATGACAGAGGGAAAATGGCCGGAGGAATATGAACTGTCCATGTGCGTAAAGCCGCCGGTGCTTACGGAACAGGAGCAGACGGAGGCGGCATTTGCCGAGTTTCTCAAGAAGGAGGATGAATTGCAGTCCACCACAGCTTATATGAAGCTTCCCAAGGAGTATCAGGGACGGAGCCTGAAATACAGTCTGCCGGAGGAGTCTGTCTTTGTTCCGGTGATGGGCTTGGGAGCGGCCGGGGCCGTCTTATGTTTCCTAAAGGACCGGGCCGGGCTGCAAAAACAGGCAGAGGCCAGGAAACGCCAGCTGGCACTGGATTATCCGGAGGTACTGTCCAGGCTGACCATTTTTCTGGGCGCCGGTATGAGTATCCGGACAGCCTGGGATAAGATTGCCCTGGAATATAACATGATGGTGGAGCAGGGGAGGCGCAGGAAACGGTATGTCTATGAGGAAATGTATGAGACCAGCTGCCAGATGAAGGGGGGAGTGCCGGAGGGCAGGGCATTTGAGGAGTTTGGAAGGCGGTGCGGACTCCAGTCTTATATGAAGCTGGGAGGTCTGCTGGAACAAAACCGTAAAAACGGTTCAAAGAATCTCAGGAATCTGCTGCGTACAGAGATGACAGATGCATTTGAACAGAGAAAACATCAGGCCAGGCGCCTGGGGGAGGAAGCCGGAACAAAACTGCTGCTTCCGCTGTTCATGCTCCTGTCAGTGGTCATGGTTATGATAGCTGTTCCGGCGCTGATGGAATTCAAGTAAAGCATAAGGAGGAGAGCCATGGAGTTAGGAAACGAATTAAGGGAGTTCTGGAAGGATGAACAGGGGGTGGGGGTGATTGAGCTGGTGTTGGTATTAGTCATGCTCATAGGCCTGGTTATCATTTTTAAAAAGCAGATCACCACCCTGCTGCAAAATATTTTTAAGGAGATAAACAGCCAGTCAAAAGAGGTGTATTAATGTGCAGGAAAGGTGAGATTACGGTATTCCTGGCAATGATACTGTTCAGTGTCTGCGCGCTTCTGTGCGTGGTCGTGGAATCGGCCCGCACAGCAGGCGCCAGATGCTATCTGCGGATGGCAGTGGACGCATCCGCAGATTCCCTTATGGCCCAGTACCACCGGGAACTGTGGGATAAATACCGGATATTGGGCCTCGAGTATGACAAAGCAGAGACGCTGGAGAAGGAGCTCAGGGAATTTATGAGGCCCTATATGGAGGCCGGCAACTGGTATCCTATGAAGGCGGCTCAGATCCGGATAACCGATATGACAGGCCTGACCCAGGGAGACGGGAGATATTTTGAACAGGAAATACTGGATTATATGAAGTATGGGCTGCTGGATACAGATTGGGACGAGCTGGATGAAGCCGGTGCAGCAAAGCTGTTGGATGCCTGGAAGGAGGGAAACAGCGTTAACCGCATGTCGGAATTGTATTCCTCCCATTCCAGGGAAGCAGTGAGAGTGGAAAAGGCGCTGGAGACAATTAACAGTACGCTTCTGGCCCAAAGGGAACGGTGGGAACAGGGAAGGGATTGCCTGGACCGGCTGGACGGAGGCGGCTTCGTATCCCAGGCCAATAAAATGATACGGGAGCTGGAACGGCTTCCGGGACAGGTAAAGACGTATGAGAAAAGGGCGGATGAACTGTATGAGAAGCTGACAGACAGCAGAGCACGGTTTTTGGAGGAAACCAATGACCTGAGTGACGATGTGCGGGCTGCCCTGGAGGAGGAAATCAGCCAGTATGAGTCATATGCGGCCCAGGACGGACAGCACCGCAGGGAGGTAGAGGCGCTGACAAATCTGAGCCAGGACAGGATTCGGTGGATTGGGGAAGTGATAGAGATGGCTCAGGAGGTGATGGAGTATATCAGTAACTGGGAGCCGGAGGATGAGGATGACGAGTTGGACGAGGCTGCCTTGTGGCAGCCGGTGAGCGAGCGCTGGTCACGGTATGGTATGCTCTCCCTGGGAGTGGAATTCGGAATCCGCGATAAGGAAAAGGAAGGTTTTCTGGAACAGGTAGGAAATATGGCAGGGAAGGGGCTGCTGGAACTGGTATTGCCGGAAGGAACCGTTGTTTCCGGCACAGATCTCAGGCTTTCCGGCACACCGTCTGTCCAGAGGAAAACAGATGGCGGCGGAGATTCCCAAAGCACCGGCTTTTTGGCCGGAGTCAGTACACTGATACAGCGTCTGCTTATTGGAGAATATGATATACGTTTTTTTAAAGGATTTAAAAAGGAGATGCAGAAGGGGGAATTTTATGAGCTGGAATACATCATTCATGGAAAGGAGAAGAATAAGGACAACTTAAGCGGTGTGGCGGCGTGTCTGGTTGCCTTTAGGGAAGGACTCAATCTGGTACATATCCTGTCAGATTCCGGAAAACGCCAGGAGGCACGGAGTCTGGCTCTGGCCATAGTGGGAGGGACAGGAATACTGCCTCTTGTATCGGTGGTGGCATTTTTTATCATGGCAGTGTGGGCTCTTGGAGAGGCGCTGCTGGATGTGCGGTGTCTGTTGGAGGGTAAAAAGGTACCGGTCTTTAAAACGGCCGCCCACTGGAAACTGGATTTGGCAGGACTTTTGGAGATGGGAAGGAGCGGGCGTTTGATTGATGGGGAAGGGGGAGATGGGAATGGAAGCGGAACAGATTATAAAGGTTATCTCCGGATACTTATTTTCGGAGGTTATGATACGGACCTGGTTTACCGGATGATGGACGTAATGCAGATAGTTACAGCAAGGAAGCAGCCGGGATTTTCTCTGGCAAACTGTGTATGCACGGTGAATGTGGAGGCCCTTGTCAGTGGAAAACATGTGTTTTTTTTCAAATGGATTGTGGAAAAGTCAGGGACGGGAGGATGGTTATGCATATGACACGCGCATGGCTGCAGCCGGGAGCTACCTGGAATACTACAAAAGTCCGTAGATGCCATAGAAATAAGAGCGGTAAGGTTCTCGGGAATGGGGAAAGGAGGTTCATGATGATGCCCTTTTTTCTGGTGCAGAATAAAAAATCAAAATCGTATTGTCCAGATAACAAAACAGCAAATAAAAATACAATCGCACCTCTCCAAGTACGTATATGCTGTCGCCTGTTCCATGAAAAAGGGGCATTATCATGGAACTCCTGTCAGATGCAGGGGAGCCTGTCCATAGAGGCAGCCCTCAGTCTGTCCCTGTTCCTGTTCTTATGTTTCTGCCTCATAATGCCTATGAAGATGCTGGACCGCCAGAGGCAGATACAGGCAGTAATGGAATCCGTGGGGGAGGAACTGAGTCAGTATGCCTATGTGGAATACTGTTTCCGCACCGCAGAGGAGGGTGGTGCAGAGGTGGATGTGGGGAGGGCAGAGGATACAGCAACCTCTGTCCTGGCAGCAGCATATGCTTCTGCCAGGATACTGGGAGGGATTAACAGAGAGTGGGTGGAAGCCGTATCATTTGAGGGAACGGATATAGGGACGGATGAAATGGTCCATATAGTGATGAGATATCGGATGCGCCTTCCCTTTTCCGTATTAGGAATCAGCAGCATTCCCGTGGAGCAGGTATGCAGCCGCAGAATGTGGAACGGAGCAGATGGGGGACGTTTTGGGGATAGCGGCGGAGATGGGGGTGAAGAAGAGGATGAGACCGTATATATCGGGAAAAATTCCACCCGCTACCATCGCTTAAGGACCTGCCATTATCTCTACAATGATTTAAAAGCGGTGGATATTGGTACTGTGGGGGAACTGCGGAATGAATCAGGGAGAAGATATTCTCCCTGCGGGACTTGCGGTGCGGGGAGCGGAAGTTCGGGGAGCGGAGGGATAGGAAGCGGCAGTATGGAGAGCGCCGGTACGGTGTATGTCATGCCATACGGCACAAGCTATCATCTGTCTGAAAGCTGCCGGTCCATCATTGCGTATGTTCAGGCTGTTCCACTGTCTCAGGTGGAATATTTGGGGGAGTGTTCTTATTGCAGAGGAAAATAATTTGGGATACGGGGTGGGGCTTGTTGGGGATATTGGATGGTGATTTAACAGAACAATTAAGGGAATGGCATGAGTTAGCGGGCGTATTGCTGCGCTGCGGCTTCCTTATGACGCTGTCAATTGGAGCATGGCAGGATATGAGGAATCACAGAATAAAGCTAAGCCTGATTACGATGTCCGGAGCCGTGGGAGCTGTTCTACGATGTATGTATATTATGCTGGAGGCAGCAGTCAGATATCAGATTTCCGGCGCCCATCTGCCTTTTGGCTTTATAGCGGGTCAGTTTAAAGATACAGCCTTGGCCATGGCTGTAGGAGGAGGACTGCTTCTTCTGGCCAGGATAACAAACGAAGCTGTGGGGAGAGGGGATGGATGGTTCTTTCTGGTATCAGGCATTTATCTGGGGGCAGTGAAAAATCTGGTTTTGCTGGCAGGCGGTTTAGGTGTCTGCTTTTTGATATCCGTGGTTTTGATGTTTAAAGGGATTATACAGGGAACAGACAGGGGAAGGCTTCGCATTCCTCTGCTTCCGTTTCTGATCCCGGCGGGAATCGGGGTGATGTTCATATGAAAGAAAAAACGTTTAAGGCAAGTCTTACAGTTGAGGCGGCATGGATTATGGCTATGGTTTTGTTGTCCGTATCGGTGATGCTCCAGCAGGCAGGACGCATTCATGATGAGACCAAGGCCGCCATGGGCCTGCATGAGGCGGTGGAAAAGGGCCGCCATGGAAGCGCGCGGGAACTGGAAGCCTCTGTGTCTGGGGGACAGGAACATATGGGCCGTCTCATGTTTTTTACTGACTGCAATCTAATGATGAAGGAAAAAGGGAAAAGGATATACGGAGAAGGCAGAGGTGGAAAATGGAAAAAGGAGATTGAGGCGGAGCGGTTCCGACCGGAGATATTCCTGCGCAAAATTACTTTAATTGAAGGGCTGGTCAAAGAAGATGGAGATTAGCTACAGGAGAGAAGCAAAACGCAATTACCTGGTAGCGGGGATGGCAGAGACCACAGCCGGATATGAAGCCAGAATGCTGGCCCACAATGAAATTCGCGGACTGCTGAGGATGTACATAACATACCAGGATGGACAGGCTTCATATTGTTATGACATCACCTCCAGGCAACCCTTAAGCCGCCTTCTGGAGACCCGTTTTATAACCGGAGATGAGATATGCCAGTTATTAATTCAGATACATACAGCATTAAATGGTATGGAGGAATATCTTTTAGACGCAGGCGGTGTTCTTCTTGAACCGGAATATATTTATGTGGAGCCGGAACTGTTCCAGACCGGTTTGTGCCTGGCTCCCGGCGCTCAGGGTGATTTTCAGGAGAACCTGAGCCGCCTTCTGCAATACATTCTGAAGAGGATAAACCATAAAGACAGGGAGTGTGTCGTCCTGGCTTATGGGCTTTATCAGGAAAGCCTTAAAGAAAACTGCGGAATGGACGATTTGCTGGGGCTGATTGCGTCAGAACGGCGCAAGGGCAAGAAAACGGAGCTGCTAAGGCCGCCGGAGGGAGATTTGGTGGAGAGAGAAGGTGCGCAGGTAAGGCAAAATTGGGAGAAGGAACAAAGGGGAGAAGAAGCAAGGGAGCAAGGGAAAGAGGCGGACACAGGGCAAGGCAGCAAAAAGGGCGGGGAGATAAAGAGAGAACCTTGTGAGGAACGGGGGAAGAACCGGGAGAAAAAGGTAAGAGATAAACCAGGAAAGGCAGAAAAAACTCAGGAACGTCCGGGCCGGACTGAATCTGAATGGAAAGGACCCTCTTTCATACGGCAGTTTGTATTATGGCTGTCAGCGGCAGTACTTTGTCCGTCATTACTGTGGATGTTCAAAGGGATGACAGCTGTCTTTGATAATTGGAAACTGTTAGCGGCAATCGACGGAGGGCTGCTGGTTTTGCTGTCAGCCATGAATATATATGGGCTGTTCATGAGACATAGGATTGAAAATGGAGGTGAAACAGATTCGGGTGAGGAGCAGGACCCATGGAGAATTTTATATGAGGATGAAGAGGAGGAAGACTTGGACATTCAGCCCGCTCAAACTCCGCTTGCTCAAGCATATAAGAATGGTGATAAAAATGAATCTTCACAAAAAAATCCACAAATCAGCGCCGAAGAATCCTTTCAGACCGTTCTCTTATCGGAACGGCCGGGCGAAGGGGAGGAGGTCCGGCGCTTATCTGCCCTCAACGGTTCGGATGAAGACATTGTAATATCCTATTTTCCCTTTGTGATTGGTAAACACAAGGATTTAGCCGATTATGTGCTTCTTAAGGATACAGTAAGCCGCTTTCATATAAGATTAGATGAAGACAATGGCCACTATACTGTAACAGACCTCAACTCTACCAATGGTACCAGGGTCCGCGGCCGTTTGCTGGAGGCAAACGAGACAACGCAGCTGGAGCCGGGGGACCAGATATTTATGGCTGACTGCGGGTATATATTTTATTAGAGGCACGGAGCTGCCAATATGTTCAGGCTGTCTAAAAAAATGAGTGGATGAGTGGGCATCACAAATAGGAAATAGAAGGAGGAGGGGCATAAAAAATAACTTTATTGCGTCAAAGCCACTTAACAAGTCCTTTAAAGTATGTTAAGATTATATATCATTGAGGATGTGAGGAATACGGATGGTTACAGGCATAAACAGAAACAGGCCATATGTTAATTTTGCGCTGGTAGCAGTCAACGCATTGGTATTTCTGTATCTGGAGGCCATCGGCTCCACGGAGGATGCCGTATTCATGGTAAAACATGGTGCTGTGTTTTCGCCTTTTGTTATCCTTGGTGGAGAGTATTACAGGCTGTTTACTGCCATGTTCCTGCACTTCGGAGTCAGCCATCTGGCAAATAATATGCTGGTTCTGCTGGTGCTTGGAGAAAAGATGGAAAAGGCGCTGGGGCATATCAAATATTTGATATTTTACCTTGCCAGCGGCGTAGCTGCCAACGGTATATCATTGGCTGTCCAGGTACGGACAGGGGCGGCCGGCGTGTCGGCGGGGGCTTCAGGCGCAATCTTCGGTGTGGTAGGCGGCCTGGTCTATGTGATTGCCATTCATCATGGTCAGTTGGACGGACTAACCAACAGGCAGCTGGGCTTTATGGTTCTGCTGACGCTTTATCATGGGTTTACTTCAGCAGGAGTGGACAATGTGGCTCACATAGGAGGCCTGATTTCCGGCTTCGTTTTAGGTATCCTGCTTTACAGGAGAAAACATGCTGCCAGAATTTCCAGTATGGCTGGATAGAATGCAGGCTGTGTTAACCGCAGCGGAAGGAGGATTTTCAGAATGACAGATGACAATTGTATTTTTTGTAAAATAGCGGGCGGGGTGATTCCGTCAACCACTCTGTATGAGGATGAGGATTTTCGTGTGATTCTGGATTTGGGACCAGCATCCAGAGGACATGCCCTTATCCTTCCAAAACAGCATTTTGCAGATGTATGCACACTGAATGGGGATATAGCCGCTAAGGTTCTTCCTCTGGGTGCCAAGATTGGCTCTGCGATGAAGAAATCTCTTGGATGCGCGGGATTCAATCTGGTTCAAAACAATGGAGAGGCAGCCGGGCAGACTGTATTCCATTTTCACATGCATGTAATTCCAAGATATGAGGGAGAGCCAGCCATCGTCAGTTGGACTCCGGGAAAGGCTTCGCCGGAAGAATTGGCAGAGGTTGCGGATAAAATCAAAGGCTGTCTGTAGTTGCAATGAAGATTGAGAAGATGGATACAGAAGATAAGAAACTGTTTGAGGAAATGTATCTGGAATATGAAGTATATCTGAGAAGGATAGCTTATGTCAACGATATTCCTGTGGATTATATTGAGGATGTGGTACAAGATACATTTGTCTCATATGCCCGTTATAAATATTCCCTGGATATGTCCGAGGAAAGTAAGAGGGCGCTGCTGATACGAATTCTGAAAAGCCGGTGTATGGATTTTCACCGAAGGATGAAGTTCAGGAGCTATGGGGAATTGGATGAAGAGGCATATAACAGTGAAGATTATCCGGCTCACGATAAGGCTGCCAATCTGCCGGATTTTGTAGTCAGCAAAGAGAGATGTCAGGCGCTTCTTAAGGAAATCGAGAAGATGCCTGAAAACTGGCGTCAGGTCGCGACGCTCAGATTGATAGAGGGACGGCCGACAAGGGAAGTATGCGCAATGCTGAATATTACAGAAAAGGCATGCTATTCCAGAGTCAGCCGTATCAGAAAATACCTTGAAGAACTGCTAAAAAGTGATAATTGGCCCTAACGTTATTTCACACATGATTCAATGAGAGACACAACTGTTTTAACAGCATTGTTCAGATTGCTCTGCTCCATGGCCTGTATATAGGCATTGCGGTTCAGGTACAAATCGTTAATCGCGTCAAACAGGGAGTCGTCAGACAATGCTTCCTCTTCCAGAACCTTGCTGAATCCTTGTTTTGCAAAGGAATTAGCGTTGAGGATCTGGTCTCCGCGGCTGGCCGCTGCTGACAGAGGGATGAGCAGGTTCGGTTTGCGCAGTGCCAGAAGCTCGCAGATGAAATTGGCCCCTGCCCTTGATATGACAAGGTCGGCTGCCGCAAAAAGATGCTTTAGGGGAGCGTCAACATATGCATACTGTACATATCCGGCTGTTCCAATCAGACTTTCATCCAGATTGCCTTTGCCACAGATATGTATTACCTGATAGCTGGGCAGAAGCCTGGAGAGGATATTGCGGACCGCCGTGTTTACGGCTACGGAGCCCAGACTGCCGCCGATAACAAGAAGGACAGGCTTGCTGGAAGACAGGTGGGCATAAGTGAGCCCGGACAGCCGGTCGCCCTGAAGCAGTTCCTCACGGATAGGAGAGCCTGTAAGTACGGCCTTGTCGGATGGAAGGTACTTAAGGGTCTCGGGGAAGTTGCAGCAGACCTTGAAGGCAGAGGGAATGCAGATTTTGTTGGCCAGGCCCGGCGTCATATCGGATTCATGTATGATGACAGGGATTTTATAGTGCTTGGCAGCAAGAACCACAGGAACTGCAACAAAACCGCCCTTAGAAAAAATCACATCCGGTTTATGGCGTTTTAAGAGCCGTCTGGCCTCTGCGTAGCCCTTAACAACGCGAAAGGGGTCGGAAAAATTCTTGATATCAAAGTATCTGCGCAGCTTGCCAGAGGATATGCCATCATAAGGAATGCCTGCATTTTCTATCAGCTTGCGTTCCATGCCCTGATAGGAACCGATATAGCGGATTTCGTAACCAGCTTCCTTTAATGAGGGGAGCAGGGCCAGATTGGGAGTAACGTGTCCGGCAGTACCACCGCCGGTTAAAATGATTTTTTTCATGAAAACCTCCTAATGAATATGATATGCTGGGGAAACCGGCATCCATAAACGTCTACTATTATAGTAAGCATTAAACGCAAAAAGTCAACCCTAAAGGCAAAGGGAACTTTAGGAGATTTGGTAAACAGAGGTGTCACGTGGGAGATTATAAAAGAGATTCAGAACAGGACAATTCTATGGACTGCCCGATTTGGGGAACGGATGATATATCAGATGAAGAACTGTTAAAAGAATTTGAAGCAGTCAAGAATATGACCGTCCCCCTTCCCATTCCGTCCCCATCGCCAGATGAATTTGAAAAAATCTGGGCAAGGATACAGGAAGAAAAGGCTGAGTCAAAGAATGTACCGGAATCCGACCAACCGAAGCACCCCAAGGTTATCAAACCGAGATTTGGTTGGAAGCGGTTGGCTGCGATTGGTTTAATTGCCTGTCTTGTGGCAGGGAGTGGATGTATGGTGGCTATGGGGACGAAGTCGTATTTTTATCGGGGGAGGGTTGATGGTAAGGATGGTGCAGTATTTAATAATGACTCTAATAAAGAGGCAATAAATGGAGAAGAAGATGCTTATAAATTGATAGAAAGTGAATTAGATATACATTCTCTTAGATTAAGCTATATTCCAGAGAATATGATTTTTTCTAATTTGGAAATTGGTGAAGGATATGCAGATTTGAGGTTTGATTACAATGGGAAAGGTATCTTTTTAATCCAATCAAAGTATGAAAAAGAAGTTTCTTTAAATTATAAATCTAATTCACAAGCTGATCAGATTGTACATAATAAATGGCTGGACTTAGATATATCAATACAATCGGAACAGTTAGACTCAGATGATGTGCGTTATCAGACAATGTTCGTATATAAAGGAATCTATTGTAGATTAATGGGTATAATGGGCCAGGATGAATTCATAAAAATAGTTGAGAGGTTAACATATTAATATTTGGAGGAACACAAATGAAAAGATTTTTTAAAACAATAGCTATTTCATTAATCATTTCTATATTTTGCTCGTTTAATGTATTTGCGATAAATCATTATAATCCAAATGATTATACTTCAGTAGATATAAAGTCAGAGTTATTATCCGAGAATGTTAAGAGCAGTAGTGTTCATGAAACAAGTAAAAGAAGAGGGAATTTTTTTTGCTGGAGCTGATTTAATAATTAAGAATAATGGTAATGGTAATGTTGGTGTTTTTGCAAAAGCATATATGGATGTACCAGTACAGGAGGCATATATTACGGTTTATGTTGATCGTTGGGATGAAGATGCAGACCGCTGGAGACAGGTAAAGTATTATGATGCTGAGTTTTATGAGAAGGACTATCCGGATGGTATAATAGAGCCTTCCATTGATATTGAATTCAAAAATTTAGAAAAAAGGCTATTACTATCGAGCAAGGGGAGTTTTTGCAGCGGTGTATAATGGCAATTTTGAAGGTTTTAGTCCTACAGCAGATGGTATTTTGATTCAATAATCATTGAAATGAAAGATTAGAGAGGCCCAAAGGATGGACCTCCCTTTTTTTACCGCCCTTTAAACTGCTTCAACGCCCGAGCCAACTGATCCGGACAAGATGTAGGCCTGGGACCGCACTGGATTCCATCCAGCCTTCGGATAGCCTCATCCACATCCATGCCCTCGATGAGCCGGGACAGGCCCTGGGTGTTGCCGGAGCAGCCGCCTACAAACTGGACGTTGGTCAGTTTATTATCTTTTACTTCAAAGGATATCTCCCTGGAACAGACCCCCTGTGTTTTAAATCTCATGTGTAGTGCCTCCTGTAATAAATTCGTGTATATCCAATTATGCCTTATGCAAAAGATAATGTCAAGTGAGAACAAGCTTTGAACTTGAAAATCTTCAGGCATCCTATATAATAGAAGAATAGTACAAGACAGAAGGAGGTAATTATGCTAGGAATTATTGGAGCCATGGACGAGGAAGTGGCTATGATTAAGGCGCAGTTGACAGATGTACAGGTGGAGACAAGGGCTGCCATGGACTTTTATAAAGGAAAGCTGGAGGGGAAGGAGGTAGTAGTGGTCCGCTCCGGCATCGGCAAGGTCAATGCAGCTATGTGTACCCAGATTCTGGCAGATGTATATGGTGTAGCAGGTGTGGTGAACACGGGAATTGCAGGTTCTCTGAAGGCAGAAATTGATATTGGGGACATTGTGCTTTCCAGCGATGCACTTCAGCATGATATGGATGCAACCGGCTTTGGCTATGAGCCGGGACAGATACCCAGGGTGGAGACACTGGCTTTTAAGGCAGGTGAAGGTCTTATTCATCTTGCGGAGGAGTGTTGTTCCAAAGTGAATCCGGACATCCATACCTTTGTGGGACGTGTGGTGACGGGAGACCAGTTTATTTCTGATAAGGAAAAAAAGAAGTGGCTGACAGATACCTTTGGAGGATATTGTACAGAGATGGAAGGAGCAGCCATTGCCCAGGCCTGCTACCTTAACTCCATCCCCTTTCTTATTGTGAGGGCTATTTCTGATAAGGCAGATGACAGTGCCTCGGTGGATTACCCTGCTTTTGAGGCTAAAGCCATTGTTCACAGTGTGAATCTGCTTACCGAGATCATACGTTCCTTTTGATAGGAGAATCGTTGGTTAACAGTCTGATTTGTATTAGTTATATTCGTAAATAACAGACCAATGACTCATAAATAATCGGACCTCTGGATACCACAAGATTCAGAGGTCTGTTTTATAAGAGGGGGAGGATGGTATGGAAAAGAAAAAGAAGTGGATAGTATTTGGGGGAATAGCGGTTGCAGTTGTGGCAGCATTTCTTTGTATTGCAGCTTTTTTTCTATATAAAGGAGTGACTCTTTTTTTTGATAAGGAAATAGTTGCGGACCAGTATCTGGAACAGATGGTGTCAGCAGCAACCCAGGGAGACAGAGATGCCATACGTTCCTTGTATATGCCGGGAGCAGTACCGGAAGAATATATGGAAAGACAAATACAGGAAAATGTGGATATTTGGGGCAAAAGCAAGATGGAGTCTTTTAAAAAGAAGGGGTTAAATATCCGGACCAGTACTAAAAACGGTGTGAAAACCAAACTTGTGGAGTGCAGCTACAGAATAAAAACAGAAGATGGGAAGCAGTTTACGGCCAGCCTTAATAGAATGGAATCGTCGGATGGGAACCAGGGAATCATCAGCTTTATCATCAGAGATAATGTATCCTTATCTCCTCAGGGTACACTGCATTCCATCGGTCGCTGGAATGCATTTCAATGGGCATTGTTCCTGCTGTCCCTTATTATGATCTCCTCTACCATTGTGACTGCCATCGCATGTTATAGACAGAATCCAAGATATAAATGGGGATGGATTATATTGATACTGGCAGCTTATCTGTCCATGGGTTTTTCCATTGTTCGTACACCAAACAGGCGGGTATTCAAGGTTAACTGGTCGGCAGCCACAGTTAGACTCAGCCGTTATGTTACATATGAGGATGGCAGCAGGGAGTTCCGGCTGTTTCTTCCAGCAGGGATGGCTGTGTATTGGATCATGAAAAAACGGCTGGACCGGGAATCCGGCCAGAGAAAGCGCGAAGACCAGGAATCCGGCCAGAGAAAGCGCAAAGACCAGGAATCCAGTCAGGAGATGCACCCTGATTCAGATGGTGAAACCTGGCGTATACCTTAACTGTCTAAAGAAAAATCTCACCTCTCAGAATCGTTTTTTAGGAGAATTTGGCGAACGATTCTAGGGACTCTCAACTTCCCAAATCAAAATCCGTTGCTATAATAGACCTTACCGGGAAACGCCTGACTGCAGGGGCGCTTCCCAAACAAGGCATCGGCTGCAGCCAGCAGCCCGGGCCAAATAACAATATTATATAGAAATGGGATGGATTCCGGGAAGAAAGGGGAGCTTTTACTATGATGAGCTTTTTACAAACAGGAAAGGCACTGTATGTGCTGGCGGCAATCTGCCTGGCTGGGGTATTTACCAGGCTGATGGCGGGAAGCTTCTACAAACGATTAATTAAAGAGAGCACCAACATGGCACTGACCAAGAACAAATATCTGCGCGGATTGAAACAGAATGCAGAGGATACATATCGTATGAATCAGGGAATGAATAACACACGCGTTTATCTGGAGCGCCAGATGTACAGCCTGCGGACCTTTGGTATGTCCGTCAAGGGACTGGACAACCTGTCGGGGCAGCTGACACTTCTCTGCTTCCTGGCAGGCGGCGGGGCAGCATTTCTCTCTTATTGGTTCAGAAGTGATAACTATTATATTGTATTGTACGGCACCACAGGCATCCTGGCCGGCATGTTCACCATGCTGGTGGATTACGGAGTGAATTTGGAGTCCAGGAGACAGCAGCTTCTCACCTGCCTTCAGGACTATCTGGAAAATGTGATGTGGCCGCGAATGAACCGGGAAGGCACAGCGGAGCATGTGCCTGCCGTTACAGCCGAGGAGGACCGCAGGGAGCCGGCTAATCTGCGTTCCATAGGAAGAGACCGCCGTTCAAATAGTAATAACAGAAGGGGGCCGGAGCAGACTGCTGCCAGCAGGGAAAAGCAGGAAGAGAAGTCAAAGGATAACTGGCTTCAGGATTTGAATCCGGAACAAAAAAGAATGTTGGGGGAATTGCTGAAAGAATTCATTTCCTAAATATGCTGACTTTCAGGAATTTGTTTCCAGGGTCAGAAAGAAATGGTATTATAAGGGAAATTATGTTATAATTTAAGAGATAAGCGGCTTTACCGCAGCACTGATAGAATCATGGACATATGGTCCATGGACATAAGAAAAGGAGAGCGCGAGTTATGGGAAAGGAAGTTATGTTTGATTATTCCAAGGCAGCAGGATTCGTTTCTGCGGAAGAGATGGCCAATTTTAAGACCACAGTCATGAGTGCAAAGGAGACCTTGCTGAGTAAGACTGGCGCCGGTAATGATTTTCTGGGATGGATCGATTTGCCGGTAGATTATGATAAGGATGAATTTGCAAGGATTAAGAAGGCAGCGGAAAAGATTCAGAATGATTCTGACGTCCTGCTGGTGGTAGGTATTGGCGGCTCCTATCTGGGAGCGAGAGCAGCCATTGAATTTCTGTCGCACAGCTTTTACAATGTGTTACCCAAGAGCGTTCGCAAGACACCTGAGATTTATTTTGTAGGAAACAGCATCAGCAGTAAATATATCCATGACTTAAAGCAGGTACTGGACGGCAAGGATTTCTCCGTCAACATCATTTCCAAGTCAGGCACTACCACAGAACCTGCAATCGCATTCCGTGTATTTAAGGAAATGCTTATTGAAAAATATGGCAAGGAAGAAGCCAACAAGCGCATCTACGCAACCACTGACAAGGCTAAAGGCGCCCTTAAGAACCTGGCAGACGAAGAAGGCTATGAGGAATTCGTTGTGCCGGATGACGTGGGCGGACGTTTCTCCGTATTGACGGCTGTAGGCCTTCTTCCGATTGCAGTAAGTGGAGCGGATATTGATAAGTTGATGGAGGGGGCTGCTTCAGGCAGACAGAAAGCCCTAGATGCACCATATGAATCCAACGCGGCCCTTCAGTACGCGGCTGTGCGCAACATCTTGCACCGCAAGGGCAAGGTAGTTGAAATCGTAGCCAATTATGAGCCAAGCCTTCACTATGTGTCCGAGTGGTGGAAGCAGCTCTACGGCGAGAGCGAGGGCAAGGACCAGAGAGGCATTTTCCCGGCGGCAGTGGATCTGACCACGGATCTCCACTCCATGGGCCAGTTCATCCAGGACGGATCACGTATCATGTTTGAGACAGTTCTCAGTGTAGAGGAATCTCCGGCAGAGATTCTTCTGAATAAGGAAGACGTGGATACCGACGGCATGAATTATCTGGCGGGAAAGAGTGTTGATTTTGTAAATAAGAGCGCCATGAACGGAACCATACTGGCCCACACCGATGGCAATGTACCCAACCTGATGGTTAAGATTCCGGAGCAGAACGAGTTCTGTCTGGGAGAACTGTTTTACTTCTTCGAGTTCGCTTGCGGTGTCAGCGGATATATCCTGGGCGTGAATCCGTTTAACCAGCCAGGTGTGGAGAGCTATAAGAGAAACATGTTCGCACTGTTAGGTAAGCCCGGATATGAGGCTCAGAGAGAGGAACTGCTTAAGAGGCTGTAATGGCGGCCGGGCCGGCGGGGGCTGGCCAGTCACACCATAAATCTTAGTCGGATGAAAGCTTAATAGAGATACGGCACAGAGAAAAGGCCGTCCTGCTGATGGGGTGAGTCAGCAGGGCGGCTTTTCGATTGCCCGAAGTTTGGGAGACCAGATGGAGAATAGGGGAATTGTGTGTGGGTTGTGTGTGGGTGGGGTGGTAGTATTAGCCCGTGTCAGACACTGCGGAGCGTAAGCTCCTTCCTGCGCCCGCTTTTGTCCTGTCTTAGCTGCCGTATCACAAAAAGCATGGTATATACAGCCATAAAGCCTGACACAGCAGGCGCAATCAGTCCGATGACAAACAGGTTATCCGGGCAATAGGTGTAGGCCAGCCATATGAGAGGCATTCTGAGGGCCAGAGCGCCGAAACAGCAGCTGACCATGGTAAACACTGTCTTGGAACGGCCATTCATAAACCCGTTGAGACAGAATACAAAGGAAACAGCCAGGTAATCAAAGCTGCATGAATGGAAAAATGGAATTCCTGCCTCTATGATATCAGGATTGGTGTTAAAGAGTCCAATCATGGTCTGGGGAGACAGCTGGGCCCACAGGAAGAAGACAGAGGATGCCAGTACCGCAAAGCCAATCCCGGCCGCCAGGGACTGCCTAGCCCGTTCCGGCTTTCCTGCGCCGTAGTTCTGGGCCGTGATGGCTGCCAGGGCGCTGGCGATGGAAGTGGCAGGGAGCATGGCGAACACGTCATATTTGCTGGCAATGCCAACTGCGGCTACTGCGTTCACTCCCAGGCGGTCGGTGACCGAGGTCAGGTAAAGGAAGGACAGCCGCACCATGCATTCCTGGGAGGAAATGGGAATTCCCACCATTGCCAGCTCCTTCAGCCTGTCCCTGTCAATGCGCAGGTTTTTAAGGGTAAAGGTAAATATGAACCTCTTCCTGTTAAGGTAGACAATGGAACATATCATGCTGATGGATTGGGAGAGAACGGTTGCCAGGGCTGTGCCGGCTACGCCCAATCCCAGATACTTCACGAAAATGATATCGCCTGCAATGTTGAGCACACAGGACAACGCCACAAAGTACATGGGCCTGCGGGAATCGCCGTATCCCCGCAGTATGGCGCTTATGGCATTGTAGCCGCAGATGAAGAATATGCCGCAGAAGCATATGGTCACATACTGTCTGGCCTCATCCATGGAGGCCGCCGGTGTCTTTAAGGCAGCAAGTATGGTGTCCCTGAAAATCAGCATTCCGACAGTCAGCACCAATGCCACAATTGCAAATACGGACAGGGTGGTCCCAATGGTGCGGCAGGTCCTTTCCTCATCCTTCATGCCGGTGTATTTTCCCACCAGAATCGTACCGCCCAGAGTCAGGCCGGATACCATGCTGGTGATGATTTGGGTTACCTGGGTTCCGGTGGACACAGCGGCCACGCTCTCCGGCGTGCAGTACCACCCTATGACCATCAGGTCCACGGCCCCATAAAGGGCCTGTATGATATTGGCAACCAGAAATGGGACGGAGAATGCCAGAAGTACGTGAAATACATTGCCCTCGGTCAGCAGATTGTCGTTTTTCATGATGAATCTCTCCTCAATTTAACATTTACTAAGAATTAAAATAAACCCTCCAGTAACTGGAGGGTCAATAAGAAATGTTTATTTTACCAATATTTATTTTTCTGTATTTATTTCCCCGGACTTTTTGAAAATGGAATTTGTATTTCCGTCACATAACGGGACGTATCATTGGTAAAACCCGCATCTATCAGCGTGATCTCCACGGAATCCCCGCAGCAGGAATATCCCATCTGATTCATATACTCCAAAAGCAGAATATAGTACTGCGGCGCTTCCTGATGTGTGCCGGAAAACCGCACGCTCACATAATCCCCAGCCTACAGATATTGTTCCTTGCCCTGATAGTGGTCCTCCTTCTCAAGCAGTACAAAGATACCTGAAAATGATTGGAAATTGCGGGCCTTCAGATTGGCAGAGGACAGGGAAACACCCACCTTGCCCAGAAACATCACAGGTTCCAGGGTATTGGCCCGTTCCAGCTCCCTAAGTGAGAATTCCAGGTCCTCCCCCAGCCTGATATCCTTTCTCAGGTACGCAATCTGCCTTTGGTCAAAATGCAGGGTCCTGATTTCACCGAGTTGTGTATGAATGGCATCCTCCAGGGCCCTGAGACGGTATTCCAGCTTCTGTTCAATCTGCATCAGTTCGCTGATTTTTGCCTGGGTTTCATCCTTTTGTTCTTTCAGCAGCCCCAGCATGATATCCACGTCCCTGTTCTCAAAAAACAATGCAATTTTTTTCAGGGATACTCCCAGGGCACGGAGATACTTGATGGTATTCAGGCGTTCAAACTGGCGGGTGGAGTAATAGCGGTATCCGGTCTCCGGATCCGCTGTCTCAGGGTGCAGGATGCCAATTTCATCGTAATATCGCAGGGTGCGTATGTTGATGCCGAACAGTTCGGCCATTTCTCCGATTGTGAAAAGGTTTTTCACGATGTAGTCTCCACTTTATTCTTCAATTACCTGAATCTCCAGAAAATCGAAATCTACTGATTCGATAAAATTATCCTGTGTGAATCTGGCTTTATCATGATACTTAAATTCCTTTACAGTAGCGTCCAGCCAGATGGGTTTTTCCAGATCAAATTCATAGCAAATAGAATCCAGGGAATCAAAGACCATCTGAGTTCTGGATAAGGAATAGTCAGATATGCAGACCACAGTATCTTTTAGCAGATGGTTGTCTTTCATTAATTTTCCCCACATTCTGAACATAAAGCTTCTCCTTTCGCAAACGATTGGCGGGCATACAGGTTTCTGATGTTTTAGTATAACATCTAATCCGATGTTTTAAAAGTCATTTTTTAACCGGTATTGTTTTCGGTATCCGGAAGGCGAGGTCTGGGTGTACTGGTTAAATACACGTTCAAAATAGGTGATGGTCTCATATCCAACGGATTCTGATACCTCTGTAATGCTCATGGAACTGCTGGACAAAAGCTCTCTGGAATGGCGGATCCGTATCATATTAATATACTCATTAACCGTGAATCCGGACGCTTCCTTGAAAATCCGGCTCAGGTAACATTTGTTAATATAAAAATGGTCTGCTATCATTTCTAGGGACAGAGATTCATCATAATGGTCAATGATATAGGATGCCACTTCATCCACCTTCCTGTGTTTGGGCTGGGTGGACAGAGGGAGGCCGGGAGAGGGGGAAGGACCTGACATGTGCCTCTGGGCGAGAATGAAAAGCTGGGACAGATTTGACATGGCCATATGCCTGAATCCCGTCTTTTTTTCATGGAGTTCTTTTACTGCACCATCCAACAGGTATTCAGCCAGGCTCCGCTCTTCCTTTTCCAGGGTAAGGATACCGGAATGACGGCGGAAAAAGTCTGGGAGAGACATTTCGCCTGTAAATGCCAAAAATTCTGTAAAGGGACTTTGGTCCAGGGATATAAGGATTCGTTCGTGACTACAGGAGCCAGCCTGGCTGGTCTGGCGGATCTGATTCCTGTCAATGAATACCAGGCTTCCGCCTGTGACATGATAGGTCCTTCTGTCAATGAAATAATACCGTTCTCCTTCCAGCAGATAGTATATCTCATATTCATTGTGGAGATGTTTGCGGGGCATGGAAAAGGCGGCCTCCCTGCGGATACGGTCGATGGCGATGCCGTCTGTTTTTTCTGTATAGATGACTTGTTCCATAATCGTTCTCCTGTATTATAGTAAATATAAGTTGAATAAATCCGAAATTAATCAATATAGAATAAGATAATTATACTAAATTTATCTATAATGTCCAGTATAGAATAGGGAATAAAGAAACGGCATGGAGAGAGGAAGGTATTTAAGATGATGTATGAGAATGACGCGGTAAAGGATGTACAGATTGCTTACATAGGAGGCGGATCCCATGGATGGGCCAGGACATTTATGACAGATCTGGCCATGGAACCAAGGCTGGGAGGTACCATACGGCTGTATGATATTGACATGGAGGCAGCCAGAGCTAATGAAGTCATTGGAAACTGCCTGTCTCAGAGAAAGGAAGCTGAGGGTAAATGGACATACAGGACCTGTATGAGCATGGAAGAAGCTCTGACAGGAGCTGATTTTGTTGTTATCTCCATTCTTCCCGGAACCTTTGACGAGATGGCGGTGGATGTTCATATGCCGGAGCGTCTGGGTATATACCAGTCTGTAGGTGATACAGCCGGGCCGGGAGGTATGATGAGAGCCCTGCGTACCATTCCTATCTATGTTGAATTCGCAAAAGCTATTAAACAATATTCCCCGGATGCCTGGGTTATCAATTATACCAATCCCATGTCCCTGTGTGTAAAGACATTGTACCACGTATTTCCTCAGATTAAGGCATTCGGATGCTGCCACGAAGTATTTGGCACCCAGAAGGTGTTGAAGGGGATTGCAGAGGATGTTCTGGGAATAAGAGACATTGACAGAAAGGATATTCATGTGAATGTATTGGGAATCAATCATTTTACCTGGTTTGACTATGCGTCCTACAAGGGAATCGATTTGTTTCCCTTGTACAGGAAGTATGTGGATGAGCATTTTGAGGAAGGTTATGCGGAGCGCGACACCAACTGGGCCAATGCATGCTTTGCCTGCGCACACAGGGTAAAATTTGATTTATTTAAGCGTTTTGGCCTTATTGCCGCGGCCGGAGACCGCCACCTGGCAGAGTTTATGCCGGGGGACGAGTATCTGAAGGACCCTGAGACCGTGGCAAAATGGAAATTCGCCCTGACTTCCGTGAAGTGGCGCAAGGAAGATTTGGAAAACCGGCTTGAAAAGAGCCGCAGGCTTCTGAAGGGTGAGGAGGAGATTGAACTGAATCCCACGGGAGAGGAAGGAATTCTTCTCATCAAAGCACTCTGTGGACTGGAACGGGTGGTCAGCAATGTGAACATACCCAATACGGGACTGCAGATTGGAAATCTGCCGGCACAGGCGGTAGTTGAGACAAATGCGGTTTTTGAACGGGATGCCATCCGCCCCATTCTGGCCGGAAACCTGCCTGAAGGTGTGAAGGAGCTTATCATGCCTGCTGTTGAGAATCACGAAACCATATTGGAGGCAGCCCTTACCTGCAATGAGGAGCTGGTGGTCCAGGCCTTTATGAAGGATCCTCAGGTCAAAGGCAGGAAGCGTAAAGAGCAGGATATCAGACAGCTTGTAAGGGATATGCTGGACGGAACCAAAAAGTATCATCGGCCATATTAGAATTTTTTGTAACATCCCTTGCCCGTGGGAACTATTTGTAGTAAGCTATACATAATGACAAATGTTCCCATAAGGAGGAAATGCAGGTGGGACAGGCAATTACGGATTATGTAAAGTTCCTGGCAGATGCCAGGGATGCGGTGTACCGTCTTAACTGTGACCAGAATACGGCCGGCCAGCTGGCGGATGAAGAAGAGATGAAAGAGCGGGAGCTTGCGGCTGCCAGGAAGGCTGTGTCTGACTCCGTGAACCAGACGATTAAGAAACGCTTGGATGAGATTAATTCCAGTTATGACCAGGAGATTGGAAAAGGCCAGGAGCGTCTAAGGAAGGCCAGGGCAAAACGGGAGAAGGCCAAGAGCCAGGGGGTAAAGGAACGGATTGCCGAGGAGACCAGCGAGCTGCAGGAACACAACCGGGATCTGAAGGTCCAGATGAGGACATTGTTCCAGAAGAACCGGGTGCCCGCCTGGTGTGGGACCACATTTTATTATGCTCTGTACTATCCCAGAGGCTTCAGGGAAATTATGATTTTTCTGTTTACCCTGGTTATCTGCTTTTTGGGAATTCCGTGCGGTATCTACTTTTTGATTCCCCAGAGAGTTATCTGGTATCTGGCGGCTGTGTATTTTGTGGATGTGCTCCTGTTTGGCGGACTTTATGTGATGATTGGCAATAAGACCAGACTTTGTCATCAGGATACGCTGAAGCGGGGGAGGGATATACGCAACCTCTTGAGATCGAACCAGAAGAAAATAAAGGTCATTACCAGAACCATTCAGAAGGACGGCAGTGAGGATTTGTATGACCTTGAAAAATATGACGATGAGATTGCCTGCGTTGAACAGGAACTGTCGGAGATTGCTTCCAGGAAAAAAGACGCTCTGGGTACTTTTGAAAATGTGACAAAAACCATTATTTCAGATGAAATCATAGCCAGTCATAAGGATAAGCTGGACAGGCTCAGCCAGGAGCTGGACGAAGTGTCCGCGAATCTACGCAATCTGGAGAGCAGTATCAGGGAACAGAATATACGCATAGCAGATACCTATGGTCCGTATTTGGGAAGAGAATTTCTGCAGCCGGAAAAATTGGCCCAGCTTTCCCGAATCATACAGGCTGGTTCGGCGTCTAATATTACAGAGGCCATTAAGATATATCAGGATGCGGGACAGGATTTGGGGCGGCCATAAAATTTTAATATAACAGCTATGTACACAGGTCCTGTAGATTGCAGGACCTGTGTAATTTATGGCGCGGCAGATGTAATCATAATAAACAGAGGAGGGAGCACCAGATTGGATATACTATTCGTAGTGCCATATCCGGAATTAGAACCGGTAGTACAGGAGGTATACAGGGATTATCCTGAAAAGGACAAGGTCACTGTGGAATTTAAGGTGATGACGGTTGATATGGTTCGTCAGTACAAAATGGAGAGGGAATATGATGTTCTTGTGGGGCGTAACTTTACACTGGAAGAGCTGAAACGCCAGTATCCCACGAAACCCGTTATTAATATCCCCATTACAGGTTACGATATAGTTCAGACTCTCTACGAGGCCAAGAAGATGTATCACTGCAGGAAGGTGGGAATTGTAGGGCGGTTTTTTCATATGTATCAGTATGAACATATGGAAGAGATTACCGGGGTGAAAACCTCCTATCATCCGGTTGAACAGGGGCACGATTTGGAATATTGCGTTTCCGAGGCAGTAAGTCAGGGATGTGACTGTATTATTGGCGGCTATTCCACATATCTGTATCTCAAGAATGGCCCCATTCCAGTGGTGACTATAAAGG
>JAJQEA010000118.1 GCA_021201905.1 Clostridia bacterium | reverse complement strand
CCCCCCCCCCCCCCCGCCCCCCCCCCGCCCGCCCCCCCCCCCCCCCGCCCCCCCCGCCGGCCGCCCCCCCCCCCCCCCTTTCCATTCTGGAAGAGCTGTACGAGGGAAAAACACCGGAAGCCATAAAAGCCCATCCCATGAGGTTTCTGGATTATATATCCGACGATGTGATTTATTCTGAGATTAAGGAAAACGGGTTGTTAAAATGTTATCAGATTTTAGCGCGCGCTTGAAGGATAACATTTCATAAAGCTAAGAAAAAGATATTAAAGGAGAGGATAATCATGAAATACGCAATGGACGTAAAGGTTAACTTAAAACCAATTTTCAGCAATCTTGTACATACGGACTGGTGGGAGGGCCCCTGCCGTGTAGGACCCATGGAAGAAGGAACGCCTGAATTTGAGCGCAGGGTGGGGAAGGAGCAGTTTAAAATCTGGTACAAGGAATTGCAGACCAACCTGGATCTGTCCCGCTGTAATCTGATGGAGCCGGCCTACCTGGAATTTGACGAGAGCTTTGTGATGCGGGATTCTGAATTTGACAAGCTGATGCCTGAAAATCATCAGGTGGACTTGTATTTGATTACATACAGAGTACCCGGAATCGAGCGTTTGAACAAGCCCATTTCCATGATTAATCTGGGACCTACCCCCATCGATCTGGTGGGATATTACAGGGACATCGGACTGGAGGCATATATGGCCCATGATTACGAAGAGTACAACCGTATTCTGACTTGTCTACAGGTGCGTAAGGCTGTTGCAAATACAAAAATTTTGATTCTGTCCAATTCCGAGCAGACGCCGGCATCGGTCAATACCAGCTGCTGTGACCTGGTAAGCCTGTTTACACGGTACGGTATCCGCCATAACCGCATTGATTTCAGGCAGGTGTTCAACTATTTTGATGCGATACCGGCGGACGAGGCAATTCATCAGGAGGCCAGGGCCCTGATGGAAGGGGCGGACAAAGTGGATATCACAGAGGAGTATCTGTGCAGCGACCTGCGGTATTTCCATGCGGTGCGAAAAATGATGGAGCGCTATGACTGCAATGCGTTCACCACCCCGTGCAAGGAGCTGTGTGCCAGCCGCCTTCCCCAGAAAAATAAGTGCGTTCCCTGCATTACCCACTCCCTGAATAAGGATGACAGGATTCCGTCCGCATGTGAGGAGGATCTGGCTGTATGGATGGCCATGATGATGATGATGTACCTGACCCGACAGAGTGTGTTCATGGGCAACCCGGTACTGGTGCTTGCCGGAAGCAAGACCCTGGAGCAGCTGGGAATGCCCAAGCTTCTGACACAGCCCGGCCAGGTATTTGACCACGATGTACTGGAAATCCACCACGCTGTGCCGGTGCGCAGGATGCGCGGATTTGACCAGCCGGAGCAGAGATATGAGCTGGCCCACTTTACCACCCAGGGCTGGGGAGCCCATTATCATGTGGATATGGCAGAGGAGGAGGGACAGGTGGTTACCTTTGGCCGCTTTAACCGCCAGGGTACCAGGATGATGGTCGCCGTAGGCCATACCCTGGGATGCGAGTTCCGTCCCGTATACTGCAGCCCCGCGGTGTATTACGAGGTTGAGGGCGGCGCCAGGGAGTTCCGTCAGGCATTGGCAAAGGGAGGTTACGGACATCACCAGGCCATTATTTACGGCAATCATGTAAAGGAATTACAGGAGCTGGGCGAAATTGTGGGCTTTGAGGTGGAAGTATTCCGTTGAGATTAACGTTTCACTTCAGCTTAACTTTTCACTATTATTAAATTTTTAAAACCCCCTTGACAATTCCGGAAAAAAAGGATAAACTCAATGAAAATTCATAATGAATGCGGAACAGCTCGAAAGGGAGTAGTTTAAATATATTGTCAACAACCTCGGTTCCAACGGAACCTGGCAATATATGCCTTTACGGTTACAAGACTTTTATGCGTGGTTTGCAGATATGTTACATATTCTGGCAGCCATCCATAGAAGTCTTTTTTGTGGGGTTCCCGGCGCCGGAGTATGGCTGATAAATGTTTTTCAAATTGCCTTTTGCCATGCACAGGGCATTTTGGCGCAGAGATACGCGCATAATAGACTAAGAATTCATAACGAGGAGGAAAGTACATGAAAGAATGGTATCAACAGACAAAAGAAGAGATACTCAGCCAGTTTCAGGTAACGGAACAGGGGCTGGCCTCTTCACGGGCAGAGGAAATCCTGGCAGAGAAGGGGGGGAGAATGTCCTGGAGGAGGGAAAGCGCAAGAGTACCCTGCAGGTATTTTTAGAGCAGTTTTGTGACCTGCTGGTGGTTATCCTGATTATTGCAGCCCTTATTTCCATGGTGTCAGGCAATGTGGAGAGTACGGTAGTCATCCTGGCTGTCATCATCCTCAACGCTATCCTGGGCACGGTGCAGCATGCAAAGGCTGAGAAATCCCTGGACAGCCTTAAATCCCTGTCATCCCCCAACGCCAAGGTGCTGAGGGACGGACAGAAGGTGGAGATTCCGTCTGCCAAGGTGGTTCCCGGAGACATCCTTTACCTGGAAGCAGGAGATCTGGTGGTGGCTGACGGAAGGATACTGGAGAATTATTCCCTTCAGGTCAATGAAAGCTCCCTGACCGGGGAGTCCACCAATGTGGATAAGAGCGACGGCACCCTGCACAGCGACTGCGCCCTGGCTGACCGGGCAAATATGGTGTATTCCAGCGGCCTGGTGACTTACGGACGGGCGGTGGTCCTGGTGACTGCCACGGGCATGGACACAGAGATTGGCAAGATTGCAGCGCTGATGAATGCCACCAAGGAAAAAAAGACGCCCCTTCAGGTCAGCCTGGACCAGTTCGGCAGCCGTCTGGCCATGGCCATCATGGTCATATGTGCCCTGGTGTTTCTGCTGAGCCTGTACCGCAAGATGCCTGTTCTGGATTCACTGATGTTTGCGGTGGCCCTGGCAGTGGCGGCCATACCTGAGGCGCTGAGCTCCATTGTAACCATCGTACAGGCCATGGGCACCCAGAAAATGGCAAAGGAACATGCCATTATCAAGGAGTTAAAGGCCGTGGAGAGCCTGGGCTGTGTCTCTGTCATCTGTTCAGACAAAACTGGTACCCTGACTCAGAATAAGATGACGGTACAGGAAATCTACACCAACGGACAGACCATTACCATAGACCAGCTGAACCTGAAGAACCAGCTTCACCCTTATCTTCTCTATGATGCCATACTTACCAATGATTCCTCTATTGTAGACGGAAAGGGCATCGGAGATCCCACAGAGTTTGCCCTGGTGGAGATGGGAAGAAAGGCGACCGTGGACGAAAAACTGCTCAGAGAGCTGATGCCCCGTCTGGAGGAGATACCCTTTGACTCAGACAGGAAGCTTATGAGTACCAAATACGAACTTCACGATGTGCCTACCGTACTTACCAAGGGAGCCCTGGATGTGCTTTTAGACCGTACCGTGAAAATCCGTATGGAGGATGGAGTCAGGGACATTACCCGGGAGGATAAGGAGGCTATCCTTCAGAAGAATCTGGAGTTTTCCCAGGAGGGATTAAGGGTTCTGGCCTTTGGATACAAGGAAGTCCCCGAAGACTATACCCTGTCTCTGGATAATGAGAATGACTTCATTTTCCTGGGACTCATATCCATGATGGATCCGCCAAGAGAGGAATCCAGGGCTGCGGTAGCAGACGCCAAGCGGGCCGGAATCAAGCCCGTAATGATAACCGGCGACCACAAGATAACCGCCACTGCCATCGCAAAGCAGATTGGAATTTTTGAGGACGGCGATATGGCCATGACGGGCCGTGAACTGGACGCAATGACGGAGGAAGAGCTGGACCGTAAGATTACGGAAATATCTGTTTACGCCAGGGTTTCACCTGAGAACAAAATCCGCATCGTGGACGCGTGGCAGCGGCGCGGCTCCATCACGGCCATGACCGGTGACGGAGTCAATGATGCTCCAGCTCTTAAGAAGGCGGACATCGGAGTGGCCATGGGCATCACCGGCACCGAGGTTTCAAAAGATGCGGCTGCCATGATACTGACAGACGATAATTTCGCAACCATCATCAAGGCGGTGGCCAACGGAAGAAACGTGTACCGCAACATAAAGAATGCCATCAAGTTCCTGCTGTCAGGCAACATGGCAGGTATTCTTTCGGTGTTATACACATCCCTGGCAGCCCTGCCCGTGCCGTTTGCGCCGGTACACCTGCTGTTTATCAACCTGCTGACTGATTCACTGCCGGCCATTGCAATCGGCATGGAGCCGGCGGAGAAGGATTTGTTGTCAGAGGCGCCCAGAAATCCAAAGACAGGCATCCTTACAAAGGATTTCATGACCACTATCCTGACCCAGGGCGGAATCATAGCTGTCTGTACCATGATTGCCTTCCACACAGGCCTCAGAACCGGCAGCGCGGCCATAGCCAGCACCATGGCATTTGCAACCCTGACCCTGGCCCGTCTGTTCCACGGATTCAACTGCCGCAGCAAGCACAACATTTTCAAGCTGGGCTTTTCATCCAACTGGTACAGTCTGGGAGCATTTGCGGCCGGCGTGGTGCTGTTAGGCATTGTCATGTTTGTTCCGTTTATGCAGAACCTGTTTTCCGTAACACCACTGACCCAAAGCCAGCTGCTCAATGTCTGTCTCCTGGCCGCGGTACCCACGGTACTGATACAGCTGTTTAAGATTATAAGAGATATTAAGCATAGGAAATAATGGGGAATTGTGGTATAATGTCCACGTAGGCAATGAGCGGTGCAAAAAAGCCCATTCAAAGCTCATCCTGCCCAAAACAAAACCAACCAAAGGAAAGGGGCAGTGCTTAATGGATAAGGTCATAACAGTAAGCCGCGAATTCGGTAGCGGAGGCCGTGAGCTGGGGGTAAAGCTGGCAGAAAAGCTGGACATCCCATTTTACGACAAGGAGTTAATCTCCATGGCTGCGGACGATATCAATATTGCAGAAGAGGCATTCCAGAACTACGATGAGCATATCGTGATTCACGACCCGTTAGACAGGCAGTATTACCATGCTTTTTCTGACATTTACAAAGTTCCCATGTCGGACCAGATTTTCGTGGCCCAGTCCAACGTCATCCGCAGGCTGGCTGCTCACGGTCCATGTGTCATTGTGGGACGGTGTGCGGACATGATTCTGGATGACAGCATTAACCTGTTCATCTACTCCAAAATGAGGGACCGGATTAAGCGTATGCTTATCCTGGAACCAGGTTCTGATGAGAAGGAGATGGAGCGCCGTATCCGGGAGGTGGACCGGAAACGTAAGGAGTATTACCAGTACTATACCGGCAACACATGGGGCCGTGCCCAGAACTACCACTTATGCCTGGACAGCGGGCTGACAGGGGTGGACGGCTGTCTGCGGGCGGTTCTGGCTTATCTGGGAGAATTGTCAGAGTAAGGCGCGGTGCAGGCGGCGCGGGCGGCAGTATAGGCGGCGATATAGGGCAGTACGGGCGGCGGTGCAGACGGCGATACAGGCGTTTCGGTTAAATGAAGAATGAAGAGAAACCTAAAAAGACATTTTAACAAAAGAAGCAAAATTCTAATAATTTCAGGAGGCAGAAGATGAAACAGGATATGATTGTAATTCTTGACCTGGGAAGCACAGAGAACACAAAACTGGCCAGGGACATCAGGGAGATGGGGGTGTACAGTGAGATTTATCCCCACGATATCACAGCCAGTGAACTGAAGGAACTTCCCAATGTTAAGGGAATCATCATCAACGGCGGCCCTAATAATGTTGTGGACGGCTTCCCCATTGATGTGCGTCCGGAACTGTATGAGGCAGGATACCCGGTCATGGCGACAGGCCACAACGGGGCTTCCTGTGAGTGTTCCATACATAGCTGGGATGAAGATGACAGCGCCCGGGTTCTCCGCTCCTTTGTGTTCGATACATGTAAGGCCCAGCCCAACTGGAATATGAAGAACTTCATTTCCGACCAGGTGGAATTAATCCGCCAGCAGGTAGGAGACAGGAAGGTGCTTCTGGCTCTGTCAGGAGGCGTGGACAGCTCCGTGGTAGCGGCCCTGCTCATCAAAGCAATCGGAAAACAGCTGACCTGCGTCCATGTAAACCATGGACTTATGAGAAAAGGGGAATCCGAGAGCGTTATAGATGTATTCAAGAACCAGATGGATGCAAACCTGGTATATGTGGATGCCGTAGACCGTTTCCTTGGGAAGCTGGCCGGAGTGGCTGACCCGGAACAGAAGCGCAAGATTATCGGCGCTGAGTTTATCCGCGTGTTTGAGGAGGAAGCCAGAAAGCTGGAGGGAATCGAGTTCCTGGCCCAGGGAACCATTTACCCGGACATCGTGGAGAGCGGAACCAAGACAGCCAAGGTGGTAAAATCCCACCACAATGTGGGAGGACTTCCTGAGGATTTGAATTTCACTCTGGTAGAACCGCTGCGCCAGCTGTTCAAGGATGAGGTGCGCGCCTGCGGACTGGAGCTGGGCCTGCCTCACTCCATGGTATACCGCCAGCCGTTCCCTGGTCCCGGATTAGGAGTGCGCTGCCTGGGAGCCATAACCAGAGAGCGTCTGGAGGCGGTCAGGGAATCCGACGCCATTCTCCGGGAGGAATTTGCAAACGCCGGCCTGGACAAGACCGTGTGGCAGTATTTTACCATTGTGCCGGACTTTAAATCAGTTGGGGTCAGGGATAATGCCCGCTGCTTTGATTACCCTGTCATCATCCGTGCGGTCAATACCGTGGACGCTATGACTGCCTCTATTGAGCGCATTGATTATGATGTGCTGCAGAAGATTACGGACCGTATTTTGAAGGAAGTTAAGAATGTGAACAGGGTGTGTTATGATCTGAGTCCGAAGCCTACGGCTACGATTGAGTGGGAATAACCCCCCCCCCCCACATCTCATAAG
>JAJQEA010000055.1 GCA_021201905.1 Clostridia bacterium | reverse complement strand
CTTTCAGAGAATGAAATTAAACTCTAATCCCCAACAGGATTACCATATTGCTCATTAATTTTTTTAAACCAGTCTATATCCATTATTAAAAAAGCGCCTCTGTTTCCCTCAGCCAGAAAACGTTCGCAGGTCTCTCTGAAATACAGACGGTTTAATAATCCGGTTAAAGAATCATGCCTCAGGTTATAGACAATCTGCGTGTGCGTTTGTTCCACCATATGATGGGGGAAAAATTCATCACTCGCTTGATTTGGATCGGCAACCGATTGATGAATATGTACGATTTTCCACCCGTTCTCTGATTGTTCCAACACAACTGTAAACCGAAAACACATATCATACAGAATACCTTCGTCGGCATCCTCCCTGGCCACCAGCTCTCCCATCACAAGGGAATGGGTCCGGGAAAGTTCTGTTGTCTGATACCACTGTTCCCGGATCACAAAATGCCCGGTCCATTCATGGCTCTCTTCTGTAAACTTGTCAATGAATTCCTGTAAATTTCTCTCAACTTCGTGAGCGCCAGTCCCGATTACGCTGATTTTATCGGAGACAAATTCACTTACAAGGTCATACCGCCGATCCTCCAGATAACTCTTCCAGATAAAGCGGCAAAAATCATCTGCACTTATATTCTTTTCCATATATACACCCCAAACATTTTACTTTTTATTATAAATGTGTATTTTATCTTGTCTTGTTCTATTTCTAGTTCTGTTTATCATCTGCAATTGCAGATGCATCATAATGGCCGGAGGATTCCGTATAGCTATTATAACATACATGGTGTCCATTTTCACTATTGTAAATAGATTCGTCCTATGGCCCTTATGACCGCCCTTTTTGCTTCTGTTCACAGGTTCTATCCCGGAAGGTATTTTTATAAGTAAAGCGGTTTCTTTATCATCCATCTGTGATGTCAGCGAATACGCTTATCTTTAATCTCTTACAATAACTGCTCTTCATCTAAAATAAAAAGCGCCTGATAGCCAACTAAACTATCAAGCGTTACATCTGCGCATATTCTGTTGTAAATATATCCACGATTTTGGCCTTCTGCTTTCCTATCAGCCTTTCCAATTCCATGGCTGATAACAGGCCTCTCAGATACACTTGAACCAATTCCAGCTGGTTCGGGCCGATGGCTGCCACTAATTCCAACTTTGTAATGCCTCTCACCTCCTGTTCCCTTCATTTAATTGCATCATAACACAATCCATTCCACAGTGCTCTAAATCGCAGTAAAAATATTGTATTTTCCATGTAAACTCTCGGCCTTTCAAAGGATGCCTTTATGGTATTTTTGCCTGCGGAAAGCAGCCTTAATTCAGACTGCTTTCTGTAAATTTCCATCAATATTTTAGTGCCTGATTTCTACTCTTCCATAAACCATTCCTCATATAAACATTATCAATCAATTGATACAACTGCTGTTTCATGATAACGTAAACCCATTTCACCCTGTCTACCAGTTACGCACGCCCTGTATGTGTATAAAACGGACTTTTTCATAGATATAGGAATCCAGAGGCCGCATATATGCATCATAACTGTGGGCAGCCACCAAAATATCATTTCCCACCACATCCACAATCACAGGGCTGTGGTAATACCCGTTCTGATTGCCCAGCTGCACAATATCTCCCGGCTCCGCGCCTTTTTTGCTGGTTTCCACCCCATAGGGACCTGCTGATTTATTTCCTGTGAGAAAATTATAGAGGTACATGACACCGGTCCAGCTGGGGCTTCTGTTGGAGCCGCTGCTGTAATACCATCCCATGGTTGGCGTATAGTTCATGACGCCGTTTCCTGCATATATGCACTGGGATGCAAAATTGGTGCAGTCCCCACCCATATGTTCAAAATCCAGATACCGCGGATTTCTTCCCTTCGCCCATCGTTTTGCATACTCCAGGACAGTGTCCCTTTGATACCCAATTTCTTTCAACATCCTATGATTCCCGTTCCATCTTACTGTTTGTTATCTATTATATGACAATGGATATCTAATTTATATCATACTTTGTTTTTTGGGATGAATGCCTGCAAAACGCCATACAGCACGGCTTCGGAAATCAGGGGACATGGGAGTGTTTTCAAGATATGGAAATCACTGCGGGGATGTGGTAAAATGGATGAGCGAAACTAAAAATACAATTTTCGTGCGCTATAAGGGCAGGCGTATTTACATAACAGGAGGTTGCGAATGAAATTTTATATTGCTTCCGGGCTTCAAAATTATGAACAGGTGCGCAGTCTTGCCAAGCTGCTGAAAAACTCCGGCTGGACACATACCTACGACTGGACGCGTCATGTTTCGGAGAAGGCATCCGATACAGAAACTCTCAGGCATATTGGCGAACAAGAATATAACGGGGTAAGGCAGGCTGATGTTGTCATTATATTGACTCCCCGGGGAAGAGGAACACATACGGAATTTGGAATGGCCATTGCCCTCAACAAAATCATTTATCTGTGTCATGAGGACGATACATATTTCAAATGTGATGACAATACGTCGGCGTTTTATTGGCTTCCGGAAGTAAAGCATCTGATCGGAAATACAGAGTCTATTGCCGCCCAGCTGCTTAGGTTACAGTAAAACCTTGAGCAAATCATACGGGAACCACCCAATTATACGGTTATTTTTTTTCATGTATATTTCATCAACACTTAAAAGCGTAAAAGTTTAACGTGATAAAGTATTGACATTTCTGACAGAGTCGCTTACACTATTACTGCATATGAATCATTCAGAAGAATACCTACTATGGTCCATACAATCTGTATATTTATAAATTTGCATAAGGAGTACTGAATTATGATTATCATTATGAAACCCAATGCTTCTGATGAAGCGGTGAAGAAGGTAACAAGCCTGATTGAATCCAAGGGACTCACAGCCCATCTGTCCAAGGGTTCCCAGGTTACTATTGTAGGTGTGGTCGGCGACAAGACAAAGCTTTTGGACACCAACATTGAAATCAGCGAAGGCGTTGACAAGGTAGTGGCTGTCACGGAATCCTATAAACTGGTCAATAAAAAATTCCATCCTGAGGACTCCGTGATTCCCGTTGGCAACACCCACATCGGTCCCGGCACCATGACGGTGATGGCCGGTCCCTGCGCCATTGAATCCCAGGACCAGCTTATGGAGACCGCGTACGCGGTGAAAAAGGCAGGAGCCACCTTCCTGCGCGGCGGCGCCTACAAGCCCCACACATCCCCCTACTCCTTCCAGGGACTTGAGGAGGAAGGACTTAAATACATGAAGGCTGCCAGGGAAGCCACCGGACTGAATGTAATCTGCGAAGTCACCAGCGCCCATGCCATTGAGTCGGCTGTGAAGTATGTTGACATGCTGCAGATTGGCGCCAGAAACATGCAGAACTTTGAGCTGTTAAAGGAAGCGGGAAAATCCGGCACTCCCGTATTGTTAAAACGGGGCTTGTGTGCTACCATTGACGAATGGCTCAATGCGGCCGAGTACATCATTTCCGAGGGCAACCCCAATATTGTGCTGTGTGAGCGCGGCATCCGAACATACGAAACTTCCACCAGGAATACCCTGGACATCAGCGCTGTGCCGGTCATCCGCCAGAAGAGCCACCTTCCCATCATCGTGGATCCCAGCCATGCCACAGGTGTCAGAGCCTATGTGGAACCCCTGGCAAAGGCAGCCATTGCAGTCGGAGCGGACGGCCTTATGATTGAAGTCCACCCCTGTCCCGCCAAGGCACTGTCCGACGGTCCCCAGTCTCTTACCTTTGATGCATTTGAGCAGCTGATGAAGGACCTGGCTCCTTATGCAGAGCTGTCCGGACGGACCTTTCAGGCACAGTAACAGAACTTTACGGCACTCTCACTTCAGGGAGTGCTTTTACATATGCCCGGTGCGCGTTCCCAGCCGTTACGCCATCCGCTTTTAATCGCTTACATGCGGCGCATCCGGTTCCCGCATTTACAGGAGGAGATACCAATATGGAAAAAATGACCATGACCGATTCCACCATCGCATTCATCGGACTGGGGCTTATAGGCGGCTCCATTGCCCGTGCTATCAGAAAAACACGGCCGGATATCCGCATCATGGCCTACATGCGTTCCCGCTCCCGTCTGGAGCAGGCCCGGCAGGAGGGAATCGTGGATGTGATTTTGGATGGAATTGATGAAAACCTGCGTGAATGTGACCTTATATTCCTCTGCACCCCGGTGGAATACAACTCGGGCTATCTCTCCGCCATACGGCCCTACCTGAAGCAGGGCGCCCTGATTACAGACGTGGGAAGCACAAAGTGCGGCATCCATGAGGAAATCAGACGCCAGGGCCTGGAATACTGCTTTGTGGGCGGCCACCCCATGGCTGGCTCGGAAAAGACCGGCTATGAGAACTCCACGGACCATCTCCTGGAAAATGCCTACTACATCGTCACTCCTCCTGAGGGAAAGGACCGTTCCCAACCGCAGGCTTTAAGCCCCAATGCAGAACGCATCGTGGCGGTGGCAAAGACCATCGGCGCCATTCCCCTTGTTCTGGATTACAGGGAACACGACAAGGTGGTGGCTGCCATCAGCCATCTTCCCCATCTGGTGACCTCCAGCCTTGTGAATCTGATTAAGGACCACGACACAGCGGACGGCACCATGAAGCAGGTGGCCGCAGGCGGTTTTAAGGATATCACCAGGATTGCCTCATCCTCCCCTGAGATGTGGGAATAGATATGCATGACCAATGTGGAGCCAATAACGGACATCCTGGAAGCATATATCGCCTCCTTAAGCAAGGTTCTAGAGGAAATCAGAGAGCATAAGGGACAGGATATCTACAGGCTGTTTGAAACCTCCCGTGATTACCGCAATTCCATTACAGACAAGGCCAAAGGATCCGTGGAACCATCCTATGAGTTCACCGTGGATGTAAGCGACGAGGTGGGCGCCATTTCCACCATATCCGTCATCCTGGCCGCCAAGGGCATCAGCATCAAGAATATCGGCATTAACAACAACCGGGAACGCGGTGAGGGGGCACTGAAAATCGCCTTCTATGACGAGACTTCCATGGAAGCTGCATGGCAGAGGCTGGACAAATACAAATACGAGCTGTTCCGCATGTAATCCGGAGAGAAAGGTTAGGTAACAGATTATGGAATTTAAAAGAGCATCCCATTTAAAGGGAGAAATCAGGGTTCCCGGAGATAAATCCATCTCCCACCGGGCCGTCATGTTCGGCTCAATTGCAGAAGGGCTTACTGAGATACACAATTTCCTCCAGGGAGCGGACTGCCTGTCTACCATTGCATGTTTTGAGAAGATGGGCATTGATATAGAAAATAGGGGCGGACAGGTGCTGGTCCACGGCCGGGGAATGCACGGGCTGAAAGCGCCCCGGGAAATCCTGGACTGCGGAAACAGCGGCACTACCACACGTCTCATATCCGGAATCCTCTGCGCCCAGAAATTTGACGTCACTCTCACAGGTGACGAATCCATCTGCAAGCGGCCCATGAAGCGTATTATGGACCCTCTTGCCATGATGGGCGCCCATATAACCAGCATAAAGGGCAATGGCTGTGCTCCCCTGCTCATCAAGGGAGGTCCGGTCCACGGCATCCACTATGACTCCATGGTAGCCTCCGCCCAGGTGAAATCCGCCATTATGCTGGCTGGTTTATATGCAGACAGTCCCACCAGCATAACTGAACCGTATGTGTCCAGGAATCATTCTGAGCTGATGCTGCAGCTCTTCGGCGCCCAGGTGTCCACCGAAGGGACCACGGCAGTCATAACGCCTGCCAGGGAACTCCATGGCAATCGGGTCATGGTGCCGGGAGATATCTCTTCTGCCGCCTATTTCATCGCCGGAGGCCTTATGGTGCCCGGCTCGGAAGTGCTGATACGCAATGTGGGCATCAACCCTACCAGGGACGGTATCCTGCGTGTATGCCGTGATATGGGAGCGCACATTGAACTGCTGAATGTAAGCAGGGGAACAGGCGAGCCAACAGCCGATATCCTTGTACGCCACGGCAGTCTTCACGGAACTGTCATAGGCGGCGCCGTCATACCTACCCTGATTGACGAGCTTCCTGTCATCGCAGCCATGGCCTGTTTTGCAGAGGGTGAGACCGTAATCCGGGATGCCGGAGAGCTAAAGGTAAAAGAGTCCAACCGGATTGCGGTCATGGTCCAGGGACTGACCGCCATGGGCGCTGACGTGACAGAGACAGAGGATGGCATGATTATCCGCGGCGGCACCCCTCTCCACGGAGCTGTCATCGACAGCCGAAAAGACCACCGTATTGCCATGACCTTTGCCGTCACTGCACTGTGTGCGGACGGCATAACAGAGATAAAGGACGCTGACTGTGTCAATATATCCTACCCCGGCTTTTACAGCGATTTAAAGAGACTGGCGCAGGGTTAAGCTGAAACCGCATCCACTCCGGTTCATTCCGGGATTGGATGCGGTTTTCGTTTGATGATGCGGTTTACGCGCTGCCAGCCGGTGATAGTCATTTTGCCATCTCACAGAGCTTTGCGCTGTGGTCCGCCACCACGATTTTTAGAAGCTTGATATCGTTCTCCATGGCAGTTTGCTTCTGTTCTGACTCCTGATACCGCCTGGCGGCAGGTACATAGTTTTCAGCCAGAAGCTGGATATTGGGTATCAGCTGGTTTTCAATGATTTTGGATGTACGTTCCTGCTGCTTCCTGATATCTGCGATGTCCGCCTCTACACGGCCCATCCTGTCTGTCAGCGAAAGGACCTGTTCCTTCAGGATGGTGATGTCAGCACGGATTGGAGCCAGTATTCCATCCAGCTTCTGCTCCAGCTTTACATCCAACTTTTCGTCCAGCTTCTGTTCCAACTTTTGTTCCAGCTTTTCCTCCAGCTTTTGTTCCAGCTTCTGCTCCAGCTTTTGTTCCAGCTTTTCCTCCAGCTTTATATC
>JAJQEA010000311.1 GCA_021201905.1 Clostridia bacterium | reverse complement strand
GCCCACTGGCTGCCGGACGGCTGGCTTCCTATAGGCTGGCTTCCTATAGGCTGGCTTCCTACAGGCTGGCTTCCCGCCGGCTGGTCCCCCACGGGCGTTCCGGTATTTCCGGGCATACGGCCCGGGGCCTGGTTCATATGCATCTGCTGCATGTTGGTGTTGGATGCCGCGCCCATGAAGCCGCCGCCCATCTGCATTCCCATCCCCATGCCCATAAAGCCGGCCATCGCTCCGTTGTCGTTGGAGCCCGCGTTTTTAAGCCCCTCCGCGATGGTGGTCTGTACATAACCCTCCCTGATTGACGGGTCGCTCATCATGGCTCCCCGGTTCCTCAGGTTAATCAGATTCTGGGATTCCTCGTCGTAGGTAATGCTGGCAATACCCACGGCCTGTATCTCCATCCCTCTCATCCGGTTCCATTCCTCGTCCAGGGTATGGGCCATATACTGTCCCAGCTCCCGGCTCCTGGAGGTGACATAGGATATCCTGGTGCCGTCTGCCGACATCTGGTTGATGGATGTCTGCAGAGCCTCCAGAAATTCCGACAGGTACTGCTCATTGATGGAGTCTATATCCACATGGTCTGCATTCTTCGGGATCACCTCAGCGTAAAACTTAATGGGGTCTGTGACTTTGATGGAGTACGTTCCATGGGCCCTCAGGAACAGCTCCGCATTGTAGAAGTTGTCAAAATAATTCACCGGGTTGCGGGTGCCGAATTTGATTCCCTTTATCTCCTGAAGATTGACATAATATACCTTCTGAGCCCCGGGTGTCACGCCTCCGAAACGGATACGGTTAAACGACTCCTTCAGAGCCTCACCGAACTGCCCGTTAAACATGGAGGGCATGGAGGAATGGCTGACCTTGTAGTAGCCTTCCTCCGCCGTGTAATCCACTATCTTTCCGCCGTCCACCAACATCATGAACTGGTTGGGATACACATGGATGACAGAACCGTCTGACACGATATCAGATGATCCCTTTGTATTAGATCCTCTTCCTCTGCGCACCTGGACGCCCCGGACAAAGACGGTTCTGTCCCCCATATCATCCGGCTCAATGGCCTCCAGCCACTGGTCGGCCAGGGCTCCTCCCACTGCTGTGGTAACTGCTTTAATAATTCCCATGATTAATCCCCTTTCTTAACTGCCTTCTTCTGTCTGCGCCTGCGCTTAACCGGCTCCACTGCCTTGACAGCCACCCAAATCATCAGCACGGCTATGGCCAGCTGAATCACAATGCTTATGATAATCCAGTTCTCCATCACAAAGCCGGTGGACGGCATCCCAAAATAGCCTGCCATCCTGGCCGTGGGTATGCTGCCGCCCATCTGTCCGTTTATGATTGTATAAAAGGTAGCCGCAGGATTGAGAAGCAGCAGATATATCACATTTCCCGATGACGGTTTGACCACATTTTCCCCGAAACCATAGGCCACCACTGAATTGCTTATATTCATGGAGGACAGGGAGAGTGAAAACTTATTTATAAAGTATGTCCCGGCCACCACGGCTATAAGCACCCCATAGGTAACCACCGTGGATATGGTAGACCGTTTGAACAGGGCCGAGAAACAGATTCCCAGGCTTCCCGCAAAAAAGGCCACCGTGATATAGCACAGAAGGAGGGACAGGATATCCTGCCATGTGATTCCCCCATAGACAAATACCATGGCCACCGCCGGGAAGCTGGACACAATCAGTAAGAGCAGCGTGCTCAGCGCGCTCATCAGCTTCCCAATCACCACCTGGGACGCCGTCATCTGGGTGGTGAGCATCAATTCCAGGGTCTGCCGCTCCCGCTCCCCGCTTATGCTGGCCGCTGTCACGGCCGGCACTATGAACATCAGCAGGATAAACTCAATGGTGGTGACAAACTCATACATATCCATAAAGCTGCTGTACTGTATGACCGCCGCGGACTCCACCTGGGCCACAGCGGAATACATATTGAGCAGTGTGACCATGGACAGGATTCCATTGAACAGCACGATGATGAGGGGCAGCCGGATGCTTCTGGAGCTGACCTTCATCTCCCGGCTATAGACCGGATTTCGCATCATATGACAACACCACCCTTTCCTCTTCATGTTCTGTCAGCTGCATAAATACGGATTCCAGGCTTCCCTTTTCCCGGGTGAATCCGTTGACCAGCACATCGCTGTCAATCAGCTGCTGGAGCAGCAGGGCCTCGTCCTGGGCATCCCCCGCAAACCGTACACAGATATCCTGTTCACGCAGGGATATGGTCTGCACACAGGGATGGCTCTTAAGAATGGACAGCGCCTTGTCAATGTTAGTGAACACGGATATAACCAGCGGATTGGAGGTATTGACCCTGGACAGGATATCGTCTATATTTCCCTCCAGCACCATCCTTCCCTGGTCTATGATTCCTATATCCGTACAGAGCTCGGACAGCTCGGACAGGACATGGGAACTGATTACGATGGTCTTGCCCGATTCCTGGAGCTCCTTTAATATTTCCCTGAACTCAAAGCGGGTCCTGGGGTCCAGCCCCGATGTGGGTTCATCCAATATGAGGATGGCCGGATCGTGAATCAGGGCCCTGGCCAGGCACAGTCTCTGCTTCATGCCCCTGGACAGTCCGTCCACGAAGAAATCCAGCTTATCCTCCAGCCCCACCTGCTCCAGCAGGGCCGTGTATCTCTTCCTTGCCACCAGACCGCTTATGTGGTGGCAGGCCGCAAAGAATTCCATGTACTCCGACACGGTCAGGTTATCGTACACCCCGAAGAAATCCGGCACATAGCCAATCATGGACTTAAGCTTTCCCAGATCGGCGCGGGCGTCCATGCCGTTTATGGTAATCCTGCCCTCCTCCGTCTCCAGAAGCCCTGTCATGATTTTAATGGTGGTGGTTTTACCGGCTCCGTTGGGCCCCACGAACCCGTAGAGGGCCCCGGTCTCCACCGTCATGTCCAGGCCGCTTAATGCATGGTATTTTCCGTATATCTTGTGTAGTCCTCTTATCTCCAGCATCATTTACTCCTTCCTGTCACAGTCAGTATGGGCAGCATGATATTCCAGGTGTAATCGCCTGTGGCATCGTACACATACTTGATGGTCAGGGTATTGCCCGGGGACAGGTATGGCTCCAGCGTCTCCCTGTCATAGGACTGGACATGGGTATCCATGGAATCATAGGTGCCGGTGTTGTAGTTATAGAAATACATATTGCCCGCAAACGGCACTGTATAGTAGTACCGCATGCTCTGCACCACCTCGTCGCTCATCTGGTGGAAGGACAGCTTCTCCACCTCGATGTCATTTCCCAGATAATACTCTAACATGACCGGAGTCAGGCCGTACATGCTGTTGTTGGCCGCATAATACTCGCCTGAAAGCACATTGGGCTGCTTCTGGAGGGCGGATTTGTATATCATGCCGTCCTGTTCATAATTCACATCAATGGAGGAGGTAAGGAGGGTGGAACCATATGTCTCATAGCTGGAGGACTTTAAGAATCCAGTCTCCTCCTTCTCATCGCTGAAGCCCAGCACCCTGGCCTCCGAGTGATAGCCTGACAGATAGTTTCCCATATAGAAGGACAGGAGGTTGGTCCTCTCCAATGCCTGCACATAGGCCGCATCCCGTATATCCTTGTCCTCTTTATAGCGGGAGGCCCCGGTGATCTGCTCTGCCATGGCATAACCGAAATTGGTGATTCCGTATATGACCTTCATGTTGTCCAGACTAACAGTCTCCCCCGGCTCCATGTGCCCAATGAGAATCATCTGGTTATACAGAAGGATGGCCACATTATCCACTTCCTGGCCGTAATTGTTGGTCAGCGTCCCTGTCACCTTACCGTCAAAGGACTTCACATCGCCTGTAAATCCCTCCTGCTGTCCGTTTTCCATGCGGCGCTCCATCATGAAGAATTTTGAGTTGAAGGCGCCCACATTGTCGGACCTGACCCTGGTGCCCTCCTCATCATAATGTATGGTTATGGACGGTGATTCCTCACCCATGAATTTGGGCAGGGGACCCATATTGTAATAAGCGCTTCCCGTAATGGGATACAGGGTGTATTCCGGGTTCAGCGTTACGGAATAGGATTTATTATAGGGGGCACGCATGTTGATAAATGTGGTTTCCGATATCTCATCCCTGTCCGTATCCTTTATGGTTGCATAGGTGAAGAAGGGCCCTGTAAACCGCGTGCTCATGCCCATGAGCAGAACCATGCCGGTACAGAACAGGGACAGAATCCCCACGGACAGCTGGTAATACTGGCGCATTCCCCTCTGCTTCCAGAAGAAGTAGAGGCCGGGTCCGGCCAGAGCCACATAGGCCACAGCCAGCGTCACATAGAGGCCCACCTTTGGAAGATTATTGATATTTCCTGTATTAATCAGCCCCTGGACTGACCAGAACTGGCTAGATGTGCTCCCGTCCATGGCGCTTGCCAGCCCGTTTATCTTGTCCTCGCCCAGAAGGGTGGTGAACAGATTGTCGATATAGGAGATATTGGCCTGGCAGAATTCCTCAATGTCCACAAAATCATACATGGCAACGGCAGCCAGTCCGTTCCCCACGGAAACCGATGAGAGGACGGACAGCTCGTCGCTGCCCAGAACCTCGGTGCCGCCTTTCAGCATGACATCCGTGCAGACCAGAGGGATGGAAGCGCCTTCCGGCCGGTCCACCGCGTATTCCACGCCCATGTTGATGACCCGCTCATCGGGTTGGGGTAGGGGCTGCTCTAAAAGTTCCTTGCCAAAGCCCCTCATGGTATCCTCTCCCCTGTCACCGGTTCCTATGAGCAGAACACCGCCCTTGCGGACCCACTCCCACACAGCCTCTATCTGCTGCCCTGACAGCTTTCCGGAATCAAAATCCGTTATGAGCAGCACATCCAGCTGGTCCAGGCCCAGCTCCGACGCCGGCAGGGTGGCTGCCGTCATCTCGATGGTCTTGGTCCTGAGGGTGCTGTAGTTAATACCCACGCCGTTAAAATACAGAAGCTCCGCCGGGTTGTCACTGAGTACGCCGATAAAAAGCTCTGCTGTCTCCAGGTTCAGGTTCAGCTTCAGGCGTTTGCTCACCACCTCGCTACCATTCTCATCCAGCAGGCGCACATACATCTGGTCCACTCTTGCCCCCAGGGATATGCTCATTGATTTGTTCACACTTTCGCCGGGTTCCATTTCCACCGGATACTCATACCGGTACACATCATAATCCAGGTTCATGTTATATCCCTGGAAATCCGACTCCATGGCCAGGATACACAGGGTTCCCTTAAACGCCTGGCCGGACTGGCTGGACAGTTCAATTTTAAGGGGCAGGAAACGGCCGCTTTTCGCTGTATTCTGATAACCATAGACCACGTCCATGGCAACGGGTGCTTCCACGGTTTCCTCCCTGGCGGCTGTATGGTCCGTCCCCGAAGCCTGGGCAGATGTACGGTCTGCGCCCGGAGCCTGGGCTCCCAGGGACTGGACCGTGACAGAGGCTGCCAGCACTAAGCCAAAAAGGGTGCTTTTCAGCGCCCTTTTTATTTTCTCCGGAAATATCTGCATGTTACACTTTCTCATCCTATATTCTCCGTTCAAGTCAGCTAATAGTTCCAAAATTCTCTTTATTGATGTCAAAATTCACCTGAAGCTTTACCGTGAACACGGTGCCGTCCAAATCGCTGGTCACATGGATGGTGCCCCCGTGCATGTCCACGATTTCCTTTGCAATGGCAAGTCCCAGGCCCGTGCCGCCCGTACTGCTGGACCGGGACTGCTCCACCCGGTAAAACTTGTTGAATATCAGAGGCAGCTCCTCCGGCGATATGACGTAGCCGTAATTTGTAATGGAAACCGTCACCACATCCTCCTGGGCCAGTATCTTTACCAGGACTCTTTTTCCGTCCGCGCCATACTTGATGGCATTGCCAATCAGGTTGTCGAACAGACGGGCCAGCAGATTGCCGTCAGCTGTTATGATTTTAGCCGGTACATTGCTCTGCAGGTCATACGACAGGTTCTTTTCCACAAAGTTCAGATATGCCTCCTCCAAAAGCTGTCCCAGCAGCTTTACCACATCCAGCTGGGATACGTGCATAGATATCCTGCCGCAATTGAGCTTGGTAAATCCAAACAGATCTTCAATCAGCTTCTCCAGGCGGCGCGCCTTTCCGTATGCGATTTCTATGTACTTGTGCTGCATCTCAGCCGGTATCCTGTTGTTGCCGGCCAGCAGCTCCAGGTATCCGATAATAGATGTAAGGGGTGTGCGCAGGTCGTGGGCCACATTGGTTATAAGCTCGTTCTTGGTGCGCTCTGATTCCCTCTCCTTATCCATCAGCTCCCGGATATCCTCCACCATCTTGTTAAGGTTGGCAGCCATGCTGGAGAACTCATCATCCCCAATCACATCAATGGTGGTGTTCAGGTTGCCCTCTGATATGCTCTGAACCGCATCCGATATATTGCTGATATAGCGGATATAGGGTTCCTGCAGAATCATAAAGGTCACCGCGAACAGCACCAGCCCGGATACCACATATACCAGCACCACCGCCACATGGTAATCCAGCACAGCCTGAAGCAGGCGGTTCATGCGCCCGGATTCCTCCATGTATCTGGCAATCATGGACACGTTGGTCACCAGAAATATTTCCACCAGACAGGAAATGATGGCGCTGTATATAATGTTGGTGATAACCCGGGTATGGTAGCGCCTGCTCATATCACTTTTCAATTTTATAACCTACTCCCCACACTGTGGTGATGATTTTATTCTGTCTGGTGTCCTCTTTCATCTTGCCTCTCAGGCGTCTGATATGTACCATGACCGTGTTGTTGGCCTCATATACCTTTTCATTCCACACCTTCTCGAATATCTCGTCGGTGCTGAATACCTTGCCCGGATTGGAAGCCAGCAGGTACAGGATATCGAACTCAATGGGTGTGAGCTTGATTTCCTCATCGTCCACAATCACCTTATGGTTATCCTTGTTAATGGTCATTCCCTTTATGGTAATCTCGTTGTTGGCCTTTTCCTTGGAAGCGCTGTTAGGGTTCAGCTGGGTGTAGCGGCGCAGCTGTGATTTGACCCTGGCAGTCAGCTCTAACGGGTTAAAGGGCTTCACCACATAGTCGTCCGCCCCTGTTCCCAGACCTAATATCTTATCTAAATCCGTGGACTTGGCGCTGAGCATGATAATGGGAATGTTGTTGGTCTCCCTTATCTTCTTGCACATCTCCAGGCCGTTCATCCCCGGCATCATAATGTCCAACAGTACCAGGTGTACCTCTTCTTTGGAAAGAATTTCCAGCCCCTTGGCAGCATTCTCCGCCTTAAACACTTTATAGCCATCACTTACAAGATAAATCTCAATCAAATCCGCAATCTCTTTTTCATCATCTACTACCAGGATATTTATATCGGGCATGATGTCCTCTCCTCATACGTTAACTTATATGACCTATTCTAACATAATATATCAAGGTTTTCCTTACTTTTTTCTTGAAAAATTGTGGGAATTTCTGTTACAATACACCGGGCCTCCCTATAATGGTAATATCTTCTTTCATTTGTATACTTTAAATAAAAATAGACTGAAAAATAGAATTTTTTGCAAATATTTGTGTTCTGTCACAATGGAAAAAGAAGTAAATTATGATATAATCATTTCATAAATATTATAAAAATTTTATAAGCTTATAGGAGGTGAGGATCATCAAGATAGTGACTGTCATGGACAATCTGGCCGGGGAACAAAAAGCCATGAAGGCAGAACACGGATTGTCCTTTTATGTGGAGGCAGGAGATATGCGCATCCTCTTTGACTTCGGAGCAGGCAGACACGCCCTGGAAAACGCCCTCAGGCTGGGAATCCGGTTGGAACAGACAGACATAGCAGTGGGGAGCCACGGGCATTATGACCACGCCGCGGGCTACAGGGATTTTGTGGCGGCAGGCCTTAGCTGTCCCCTGGTTACGGGAAACGGGTTCTTCGGGGAAAAATATGCCAGAAACGGATTCAAGGCAACCTATCTGGGTACGGGATTTGACAGCCTGTTTCTGGAGGAACACGGCATCCGCCATATGGTATGCGAGTCTGTCCTTCCCATCGGCAAAGGGTGCTGGGTCATGGGCGGCATAAGGCGGTCCCATGACTTTGAGACAATCCTGGATCGTTTTGTGATACGGGACAGGGACGGATGGAAGCAGGATTATTTCCAGGATGAGGTCTGCCTTGTGCTGGAGGAGAGAGGTGAACTGGTGGTTATGGTGGGATGCAGTCATCCGGGCATCCTTAACATCCTGGATACGGTAAGGCAGCACTTCTCCCAGCCCATACGCGCCGTGGTGGGAGGGACCCACCTGGTGGAGGCTGACCGGGATCGCATTCACAAGACCATCCGTACCATGAAAGAGCTGGGCATCGGACTTCTGGGCTTTAACCACTGCTCCGGAGAGCTTTTGCGCAGCATGATGGCTGAAAACCCGGAACTGAACACCGTGTATCTGGGTGCAGGCGACTGCCTGTTCCTCTGATTCCTTTGACACTTTTCATTCCCCGGATTACTCAGGGGACGCATCTGGCGGCGGGAGGAAGATATGTTGGAATTTTCCAGTATGGCACAGGATTTCGTGGAGGCTACCTCCTCCCTGGTGGGAGGACGCACCATCAATATCATGGACCGGGAAGGGACCATTATCGCCTCCACGGAAAAGGAGCACATCGGCACCTTCCACCAGGGCGCGGCCGAGGTCATTGCCACCGGAAAGCCGGTTCTTATTGAGACAAAGGATCTGCCCCAGTATCCCGGCGCAAAGGAGGGCTATAACATGCCCATCTTTCTGAAGGATGAGCTGATTGGGGTGGTGGGCATCTTCGGATGCGAGGAGCAGATGCTGAACGTAGCCAATCTTCTGAAGGTCTATGCGACACAGCATTTTGCCCAGCAGGCCATGGCACAGAAACAAAACGTGGAATTCGAGGTGAGGAACCGCCTTCTGAGCCTGCTACTTCTCGGAGACACAGGGCAGATGGAGACCATCTACCAGCTGTCGGCCCTGATTCCGGTCCAGCTGGTGTTTCCTGTCAAGGTCATTATGATACGGGCATGCAAACGGAACAATACCAGGGAGCAGATGAACCACTACACCCAGCTCATCCAGAACATGATGTGGCAGGGCACCCTGGACCGCTCAAGGGATGTGTTCGGCATCCAGAACAATGACTGTATCATCATCCACAGTGTTTCCAGACAAGGGAAGGGAGACGAAGCCCTGGACAAAATCATAGCCCAGGTGGTCCGGGAGGAGGAACTCTGCATTGCAGTCAGCGGTGCCTGCGCGCGGCTGGAGGACATTCCCGGCGGTATGAAGGAATCCAATACCCTGATTTCCATGGAGGGCGGACCGGTCCGCAATCTGGAGGACAGCCAGGTCAAAATTCAGTATCTGCTTTACAAGTCCCTGCTTCACGGCGGTACCAAGTATGCGGAAATGCTGTACCGTAAACTGACAGCCAGCCAGGACCCCAGGCAGGCCGAGGTCCTTCTGGTGACTGCCAGGGTATATTACCAGGAGAACGGCAGTGTGCAGAAGGCGTCCGGGCGGCTTCACCTGCACAAAAGCACCCTTCTTTACAGGATGAAACGGCTGTTCCAGCTGCTGGACCTGGAAAACGAGACTCCCTTTACCAGGGAATTTCTGATCCGTCTGATTCTCATATATCATCCGGTAGATGATATCACTTAAACATATTTGAGGAGGTTTTACAATGTCAGGTTTATTTATATTCTTAGTCATATTTCTGGCCGTAGTTTGTATGGTATTGGCCATATCCAAGTTTAACCAGCACCCGTTCATCGTACTTACGGTTATCGCCATCGCCGTGGGCCTGGTCTGTGGAATTCCCACAGAGGAAGTCATCAACACGGTAAAAAGCGGTTTCGGCAACATACTGGCCAGCATCGGTATCGTAATCCTGGCAGGAACCATCATCGGGACCATCCTTGAAAAGACAGGTGCCGCCCTGACCATGGCCAACACCATTCTCAAGCTGGTGGGAAAGAAAAACAGCGTTCTGACCATGGCCATCACCGGTTATGTGACAGGTATCCCTGTATTCTGCGATTCCGGCTTCGTCATCTTAAGCCCCATTTCCAGAGCCCTGGCCAGCCAGAGCAATGTATCCCTGGCCGTCATGGCTACCGCCCTGTCCGGCGGCTTATATGCAACCCACTGTCTGGTTCCCCCTACCCCTGGCCCCATTGCCATGGCAGGTACCCTGGAAGCCGATTTGGGACTGACCATACTGGTGGGCCTTGTGGTATCCATACCAGCCACCTTATCAGCGCTGTTCTATGCCAAAAAGGTATCCAGCAAAATTGATATCCCTGCCAACCCTGAGTACACGGTGGATGAGCTGCTCCAGAAATACGGCAAGCTGCCCGGCGCCCTCCACAGCTTCTCGCCTATCCTGCTTCCCATCGTACTGATCGCACTGAAATCCGTAGGTGATTTTCCCAGCGCTCCCTTTGGAGACGGGGTTGTGAAGATGTTCTTCTCCTTTATCGGTAATCCTGTTATTGCCCTGATTTTAGGCGTGTTCCTGGCCATGACCCTGGTTCCGGCCGCCGAGAAGAAAAACACCTTATCCTGGATTACAGAAGGCGTCACCAACTCCGCAGGCATCCTGGCCATCACCGGTGCAGGCGGCGCATTCGGAGCCATTCTTCAGAAACTGCCAATTGCAGATGCCCTGAGCGCATCCCTTCTGGGTCTTGGTGTGGGCGTATTCCTTCCATTTATCATTGCGGCCCTGTTAAAGACAGCCATGGGAGCGTCCACCGTTGCCATGATTACTACCTCCGCCATGATTGCGCCTCTGATGCCTGCCCTGGGATTTACCTCCCCTCTGGCAAAGGTACTTGTGATTATGGCTATCGGCGCAGGCTCCATGACCGTGTCCCATGCCAATGACTCCTACTTCTGGGTGGTATCCCAGTTCTCCGACATGGAGACAAAGGACGCTTATAAGTGCCAGACCGGCATGACCGGCGTCATGGGTATCGTGACCATTATCATTGTGTTTATCCTCTCTCTGGTGTTTGTGCATTAGTCAATATGCATCCTCAAAAAATCGAATCCCCAGGTCCTTGGGCGGCCTGGGGATTCTTTTTGTTAGGATTCTCTTTGTTAGGACTCTTTTTTCTAATTACTGCTCATAACCGGCTTAAAGACCCTGCTTCTGGCGGGATCCTCCTGCTGTGCGGACTCCTTAGCCATGAGGATGGCTTCCCTGCAGAACTGCTCCTGGGAATTGACCAGGACCTTGCCCCTCTTGTCCTCCTTCTCATAACTGCCGTCCGGCTGAAGGATATGGGCCTTCACATTGTCCTCCAGCTCCACTTCCAGTATATGGATCACCTTTTCCCTTAACACCTCGTCCTCAACAGGGAACATGATTTCCACCCGGCGGTCCAGGTTCCTGGGCATCCAGTCCGCGCTGCCCATGTACACCTCCGGGCTCGCGTCATTGAAGAAATAAAAGATACGGCTGTGCTCCAGAAAATTGCCTACAATGGAGCGCACGGATATGTTCTCGCTGAGTCCCGGCACACCTGCCTTCAGGCAGCAGATGCCGCGGATAATCATTTCCACCTTGACGCCCGCGCAGGACGCCTCATACAGGGCTGTGATGATTTCCTTGTCACACAGGGAATTCATCTTGGCCATAATGTGGGCTGGCCGGCCTTCCCTGGCATGCTCCGCCTCCCTGCGTATCATGCGCAGGAACCTTCCCCTGAGCCAGAGGGGGGCCACAGACAGCTTATTCCAGGCCAGGGGCTCGGAATAGCCGGACAGCATGTTGAACACGGCCGTGGCGTCCTCCCCTATCTGGGGATTGCAGGTAAGTATGCCGCAGTCCGTGTAGAGCTTGGCCGTGGAATCATTGTAATTGCCGGTGCCCAGATGTACATAGCGGCGGATTCCGTCCTCCTCCATCCGTACCACCAGTGTAATCTTACTGTGGGTCTTAAGGCCCACCAGACCGTAAATCACATGGCATCCTGCCTTCTCAAGCATCTTTGCCCAGTTGATATTGTTTTCCTCGTCAAAACGCGCTTTCAGCTCCACCAGCACAGACACCTGCTTGCCATTGTCTGCTGCCTCCGCCAGAGCCGCAATAATGGGAGAATTTCCGCTGACACGGTACAATGTCTGCTTGATGGCCAGGACCTCCGGATCCCTTGCGGCGCTGCGCACAAAGTTCACCACAGGATCAAAGCTCTGATATGGATGGTGAAGCAGGATATCGCCTTTCCTGATATTGGTGAATATGTCATCCTCATTCATAAGGGCCGGCACGGGCTGGGGCACATACCTGGGCGCCTTGAACAGCTCAAAGCCTTCCAGTCCGTACATCTTCATAAGGAAGGTCAGATCCAGGGGGCCGTTGATTTCAAAAATATCCTGGCTGTTGATGGACAACTCCCTGCGGATAATTTTAAGGAGACGCTTATCCACATTGTCCTCGATTTCCAGGCGGATGGCCTCGCCCCACTGGCGTTTCTTGAGCTGCTTCTGGATTTCCTCCAGCAGGTCCACCGCCTCCTCCTCATCTATGGTAAGGTCGGCATTCCTCATGATACGGAAGGGATGGGAGGCCACAAGGTCATAGTTGAGGAACAGGGAAGGCATGTTCCGCTCTATGATTTCCTCCAGAAGGATGACCACCCTGCGCTCCTTGCCGTCCTCGTCTATTTCCCTGGGAAGCTCCACAATTCTGGATATAACTGACGGGACCTGCACCATGGCAAATTCCAGCTCCTCATCCTCCCCGCTCTTTTTCCTCAAAAGGGCGGCGATGTTCAGCGTCTTATTCCGTATCAGCGGGAAGGGCCTGGATGAATCAAAGGCCATGGGCGTCAGAACCGGATATACGTTCTTTTTAAAATACTCGTCCGTATAGGCAGCCTCCTCCGCTGTCATGTCCTCATGCTCTGTAATGATGCGCAGCCCGTTCTGTTTTAAGGTGGGCACCAGGGAGCGGTTGTAGGTGGAATACTGCATGTCCACCAGCTCATGGGTCCTCTCGCTGATCCGGTCCAGCTGTTCCTGGGGCGTCAGGCCGGCGATGTCGGGCTTGGTGTACTTTGCGTGCACCATGTCCTTTAAGGAGGCCACCCTTACCATATAAAACTCGTCCAGGTTGGAGGCGGTTATGCTTAGGAATTTAAGGCGCTCAAAAAGCGGGATGCTCTTGTCCCTGGACTCGCTGAGCACACGGTAGTTGAATTCCAGCCAGCTCAGTTCACGGTTCACATAATTCTTCGGATCCGCCGCAAAATCAACGGCTGCCCCCTCCGGTCCGGCCCCGGTATTTCCCTGAGCCGTATCCCCCGCCTTACTCCCAGCCTCTGCCTTGACCACGGCATTTTGCCTGGATTTCTCTACTTTCGCTTTCTCTGTCTTGGATTTAGATGCCTGAGGCTTTCCGGCTGATTCTGCCATATCTACACCCTCCTTTTCTGTCTGAGTATCGGCCTTATGCCAAATATCTCTTCAAAGAAATCCGCCTTCTGTTCAAAGGATGCGGCTTCCAACGCCATATTTCCCGGATAACCCGTGGTGATGACCAGTTCATTTTCCCGGATAGCCATGCGGCAGTCCACCAGCTTTCCCCTGTGGCTGCGGTCCATGGAATTGGCCAGACGCAGGATGGCCGTCAGCTTGGCAATGAGGATGGTGATGGCGTTGCGGCTCATTCCTATATCCTCCTCCTGATGGACCTGGGTCTCCAGCTGTACCTTGTCATAATCGAAATCACGGATATTATACCGCACCACATTGGCGATGATTTCCCGCTCCAGATGGCTCAGGCCGATGATCTCCGTGGACATGATAATGTTATAGGAGCATTCGTTGGAATTCTTTATGCTTATAAACTTTCCGCAGGCATGGAGCAGCACCGCAATCTGAAGCATCAGTCGCTCCCGCTGTCCCAGTCCATGGAACTTCTTCATGTTGTCAAAAATACCCAGGGCATACTGTTCCAGCACCTGGTTATGGCTGGTATGGCACTTGTAGCGCTTTGCAATGTTCCTGGAGGCAGCCAGGATATCGTTCTCGAAATTGTGGCTGAACCTGACCAGCTTGTTCTCGTTGGCATATTCTGCCGCAATACCGTCACAGAGACGGATACCGGGCACCCAGAACATTTCAGCGCCTGTCAGCTCCAGAATCCGTTTATATACCACCACGCTGGGCAGAAGCAGGGACGCGTACTCGCTGTTGACCCCAAAGCGCTCCTCGATCTGATCCGTTGTCATCTGGCACATGCGCTGGTAGAAACGGTTCATGGTGGCCGCGTCCACCTTATCCCCGTAGGTATTAAGGTCCAGCCTGTTGATGATATAGAGGATATTTTCCCCGATACCAATGAGATTTGTGATTTCCCTGTCCTTCAGATACATCTTGCGGAAGGTAAACAGCTCATTGTCCACAATCTCCTCGATATGCTGCTTGTGTTCTTCCACGGTGGCCGGTATCCTGGCCAGCAGCCCCCTTACGCGCAGGGTGCCCAGGGGCAGGTTCTGGGTGGTCACCAGGGAATCCTTGTCAAAAAGGGACAGCTGCGCGCTTCCGAATCCCACATCCACGATGGCGGTCCCCTTCTGGATGATTTTATTAAATTCCGTTGCCTTGGCAGCTATGGCCTTATAACTGATGAACCGCTGCTCTGAATTACTGATGATGCGCACAGTCAGCCCTGTCCTCACCCGGATCTGGTCCAGGATGATCTGGCGGTTGTGGGCCTCCCTCATGGCGCTGGTTGCGTATGCCCTGTAGTCCCTCACCTTATAGGACTTCATAATCTGGACAAACTCCTCCAGCACCTGGCACATCTCCTCCACCAGCTCATAGCTTATCTTGCCTGTGCTGTAGGTATCTTTTCCAAGGGCTATTACATGGCGTACATGGTCAATACGCTGGATTCCTGTCTTATAGGACATCTCATAGATACCCAGCTCCAGCTCAAATGAACCCACATCAATCGCCGCAAATGTCCGAACTGCCACTTTTCTCAACTCCTTATCGGTTCCATATAGGTAGACTCATGGTTATTATAAACGGCCTCCCCCCATCATACATCGAAAGGCGGTAAAAACTATGTAAAATTTGCGTAAAGCAGGGCCTCAAAGAGCCTACTGCCTTGCCTTCAGATGGGTTATGAACTGTGCGGCCGTTCTTCCCGACAAACCTCCATGGCTCAGCTCCCACTTGTTGGCCTCGGCAAAGAGCTCCTGCTCCGGCATATCCAGGCCGTGGCGATCCGCCAGCGCCTTTACAATGGTCTCAAACTGCCTCTTATCCGGCGAGCCGTAATAGATCGTCACCCCGAAACTTGCTGCAATTGTCATCTATTCCTGCACGGTATAGTTGTTGTGGAGCTCGTCGTCCAGCTCACGCTTTTCGCTGAACTTCTCACGGATAAGGTGGCAGCGGTTGGAGGTCGCATAGATGAGCACGTTGCCCGGGCGCTTGCCCAGCCCTCCCTCTAAAATGGCCTTCAGATATTTATACTCAAGTTCATAATCCTCAAATGAAAGGTCGTCCATATAAATGATGAACTTGTAATTTCTGTCCTTAATCTGCTCCAGCACATCGGACAGCGCCTTAAACTGGTGCTTATATACCTCAATGATGCGCAGACCCCTGCCATAATATTCATTGAGCACCGCCTTGACGCTGGAGGACTTGCCGGTTCCCGCGTCTCCGAAGAGGAGCACGTTGTTGGCTTCCTTTCCGTCCACAAAGGCCTCTGTGTTCTCTATGAGTTTCTGCTTCTGAAGTTCATAGCCCACTATATCCTTAAAATATATGTGCTCCACATTGATGATGGGATCGATGATGACAGGCTGGCCTTCCTCCTTCTCGATGATGCGGAACGCCTTGTTGAGCCCGAACTTTCCCACGCCGAATTCCCGGTAGAATTCCACCACATGGTCCTGGAACTGCCCTGCGTCCGCGGATTCCTCCAGCTGCACCGCCAGGTTCACAATCCTGTTTCTGACCCGCCGGTTAAATACGCGGCTGTCCTTCCTGGCCGGCTTATAATTTTCCATAAGGGTCCACAGGCCGGAGGGTTCCAGGTTTCGTATGTCGTAATCAAACAATGCCTTGAAGATTCGGCAGTCCTCTCTGGCCAGCTCATCCAGGGAGCCTCCTGCCGGCCCTGTTATCTCACATGTGGTAGTGTATGCATTTTCATTGTTTGCCAGACAGAAGGCCAGGAAACAATGCCAGAGGTTACCCTCAAATCCGTACTTAACAGCCAGCTCCGTCAGGCGTCCTCCGCAGGACGCGCCGTCAGGCTCCTGGCCTCCCTGCGCGTATCCCATCAGATGGGCGATATCACGAAACAGCTCCTGGTGCTCCAGGTTCCTATATATTACTAAATCTTTGATATCCATGACCTTCCCTGCCTCCCTAATAATTTCCCAGAATCCTCATGCTGACTGCTTCCTCGGAGATTCCTAACAGCGCGTTGCGGATTGCCGGGTCGCCCAGCGACCCCTCCATGTCCACGAAGAACCTGTATTCCCAGCTGCGTCCCTCTATGGGGCGGGATTCTATCATGAGCATGTTCACATCGTTATATATAAAATTTCCCAGCATATTGTACAGGGAACCACTCTTATGTAAACCTTCAAAGCAGATGCTTACCTTTCCCGCGTCCTTCCTGTACATGGGCTTCCTGGCAACGATAATGAACCTGGTGGTATTGTTCTTGTTGTTGTTAATGGAAGATTCCAGCACCTTAAGGCCGTAAAGCGCACCTGCTGTGGGACTGGCCACGGCCGCCTGGGATATATCCCCCTCCTCCAGCACCTTCTTGGCTGCCCCGGCTGTATTCTCCACGCTTATCTGGCTCCACTGCCTGTGGGCCCCCAGATACCCGGAACACTGCATCAGTCCCTGGGGGTGGGAATACACCCGCCTGATATCCTCAAGGGAGGCTTCCGGCAGGCCTAATAGCGCGTGGTCCACCGCCACCTTTGTCTCGGCCACAATGTATATGTCGTGCTTCAGCAGATTATCGTAGTTGTCAATCACGGCCCCCGCCAGGGAATTTTCAATGGGAAGCACTCCATAGTCGGCCCTGCCCTCCTCCACCTCTATCATGGCATCCTCAAAGACCGGGACATGGTATACATCGGCGTTTTCGCCAAAATACCGGAGGGCGGCCCTGTGGCTGTAGGCTCCCTCCACCCCCTGGTAGACAACCCGCACGCCTTCCCGCTTCAGCTCGTCCACCATGGTAAAGCCGGTATCCCCGCCCTTGCCGTGCTCCGCCAGAATACGGTACTGGAGCCTGCGGCTGATGGTCATAATCTGCGAGAAGAGCTCATGTACTCCCTTCCTGTTGAATTCACCGTGGGCCATGGCTGCCACCGCGTCCAGCTTCTGCTTTTCCCGCTGCCCGTCGTAAACAGCCTTTTCCGTACCAATCTTAAATTCAGCCACCTGGCCGCAAAGCTCCATCCGTTTCTCAAACAGCTCCACCAGCCTGGCGTCTATGTCGTCCAGCTGGCCCCTGATTTCCTGTAAATCCAGATTCTCCATGGTTATTTCTCCTGCTCCTGTCCTTCCTTCATGTCTTTCAGCATACCTGCTATAACGTCCCTTGTATATGCCCCTGGAAACTTACGTTCTTCAGCCGGGAGCTCCTTGATATAGATAGGTGTTCCGTAACGTATGCACACATGGCTGGGCTTTACGAAGGGCAGGTGCTGTTCAAATATCTCCGCCGTACCTGTGATGGCCACCGGTATGACAGGGCATCCGCTTTTCTGCGCAATCTTCAGGCTTCCCTCATGGAAGGGCAGAAGCTCGGTCAGCTCCTGGTTCTCGTTGCGGGTACCCTCCGGAAATATCCAGATGGATACGCCGGATTTTACCTTCTCGATGCCCTCCAGGATGGTCTTCAGTCCCTCCTTTATGTCCACGCGGTCCAGAAACAGACAATTGACCCTCTGCATCCAGGTGCGCAGAAGGGGGATTTTTAACATTTCCTTCTTGGCCACGAACCCGGTCAGCCCCGGAACCGTCACATAGCCCACCAGTATGTCAAAGTAGCTCCTGTGGTTCCCCACATAGAGGACAGCCCTGTCTGACGGTATGTTCTCCAGCCCCTGCACCTCGTATGTAACGCCTGCCAGCTTCAATATAAAGCGGAACACCCCCTAAATCTTGCTGAGACTTTTTTCCTGGACACCCACAGGATCCCTTTTGGCCCTGATCCTGAGCATGGTCAGCACCGGCACGGAAAAAATCAGGTACAGCACGACCGTCATGGCCACCAATATGATACGTATCATTGTCTTCTCCTTTATACATCTTTATTTATATGTCAAGAAATGTTTATTTTCCATTATATCAAAAAGGACGGCTTAAATACAATACCCCGCAACCAGGTTTGTCATTTAATCGCCGCCCTTGGGCTTTGTGAGATATTCAAACAGGAGACCTGTCATAAACCAGAGTGGTGCGAACTTGAGCCGTATGACTCCGCCCACATTGTCGGGCCACAGGGAGTAATCCCATGGGCAGATTCCCATGCTGGTCAGCCATATGCCGGTTATATACTCCGCAATAAAAATCAGCACCATATAAACCAGTCCGTGGCGTATGGCCCGCCCCATGCGGCTGAGCCTGTCCTGCCCCGCATCCTCCAGTCCCGGTAGCCCGGTAAGCCAGCCGTCGATAAACCGGCTTATGGGAAACAGGAGGGCCCCCATGCCGTAGATGGGAAACATAATAAGGGAGGTGCGGCCTATCAGCCGCCAGTCCCCGGCCATGATGGAGTCCACAGAGGTAAACATGACCTCCAGGCACCACCCTGCGATTCCGCATCTGCAAAAGTTAAGAATAACTCATATATTTTATTTTCGTGGTTGATTTGTCCTGTCTGCGCTCTCATAGCCATTAGTATGAGCCTGAGCAGCCGCCTTCTATTCGCAGACAGCTGCTTTTCCAGAACTTTCCGTCTACAATAGCGGGGACAGGAGCCGGCTGGACTGTTCCTTTATGCGCATCCACATATTTCTGGCCCCATACTCCTCCCTGGTGATTTCCCGGCAGTGGGGCAGGTCATTCATAAACGCATCTTCCAGCTGGCCTGTGACTTCCTCGTCATAAATGGTGGCATTGACCTCAAAATTCAGCTCAAAGCTTCGTATGTCCATGTTGGCCGTTCCATAGCAGCTCACTCTTCCGTCTACCATGATGCCCTTGGAGTGGAGGAAGCCGTTTTCATACACATAAACCCTGGCCCCATAGTCCAGAAGCTCCCCTGCATAGGAACAGGTGGCCCAGTACACAAAGGGGTGGTCCGGCTTGCAGGGAATCATCAGCCGCACATCCACACCTGACAGGGCCGCAATCTTGAGACTGGAAAATATGGCGTCGTCCGGTATGAAATAAGGGGTCTGTATATAGATATGGTGCTTTGCCTTGTGAAACAGCTCCAGGTAGTTATTCCGTATATGGGGCTCCCTGGTATCCGGTCCGCTGGTGATAATCTGCATGCAGACCATCTCGCTTACATGCTCCGGGTCCGGCCAGACAGCATGGATCTGGCCGCTCAGCCGCCGCCTGGCGTACTCTGCCTCCTCCCCGAAATACCGTATTTCCTTAAACAGGTTCTCCCCTGTCACATAGTTCCAGTCCAGCGCAAAGCGAATCTGCAGACTGATGGCTGCCTCCCCCTTTATTTCCAGGTGGGTATCACGCCAGTAGCCAAACTTGGGATCACGTAATATATATTCCCGGCCTATATTGAAGCCTCCCACAAAGCCCGTGGTGCCGTCCACCACCACGATTTTGCGGTGGTTGCGGTAATTTACCCTCAGATTGAGCCATCCCAGAAAGGGAGGGAAGAATACCCCTACCTTAATCCCGGCGCGGCGCATCTGGTCCCAACGCTTCTTGGGCATGAAGCGGCCTCCCATGCCGTCGCACAGGATTCTCACTTCCACGCCTTCCCTTACCTTATCCAGTAGAATGGGGACAATGGAGTCAAACAGTTCGTCGTTCTTGATGATATAGTACTGGATGTGGATAAACCGGCGGGCCTGGCGCAGGGCATTTCTCAGGGCTTCAAATTTGGCCTATCCGTCTGTGTATATCTGCACCTGGTTGTTCACGGTGAGCACGGATCCCGATGTTTCCAGATTATAGATAATCAGGCTCTTAAAATCCCTGGACATGGGGTCCATCATTTCCTCCGGCATGTCGTCGGACCGGATGATATCCTCCTGGCTTTTGACCGGCAGGTTCAGCCTGTCGCTGACCTCCTTCACCCGGAACATCCTGCTCTTTTTCATATCCTGTCCAAAGAGCAGATAAAAGACGATTCCGAACACCGGAACGAAATACAGGGCCAGAAGCCAGGTCCATACACTTCTCGGGTCCCTGCGCTGAAAAAATATGATAATGACAGAAAATGCCAGGTTGATATACAGCAGATGGTCCAGCAGCCATCCCCATACCGTCAATACCGTACTCCAGATTAGTTCCATTCTACAGCCTCTCTCCTAGTTTTCCGCTTCCGTTATGTTTCCTTCCTCGTCAATGTTCAGTTTCACAGTGCCGTACCGGTTTTTATATTCCAGACAAAGCAGACGTCCTGTGGGCAGGTCCGCCTCCACAGAGGCAATTCTGGCCTCCTTCTGACCTCCGGAAATATAATCCTTTAACGGACTGTCGGGATTGCTGAGATCCAGACCCATAAGCCTGCGTAGCTTTAGGGGTGTCAGCGTCCCTTTTGCCCTCTCGTCATCCAGGTAACGCTGGACCGCATCCACGCAAATCTGGGCCTCTGTTATTGCCGTTGCCTCATGGGCAGCGTTAATATAGTTAATCATATTAGGCACCGCGATACACAGCAGTATGGACAGGATTGCGACCACTGCAATCAGCTCCACCAGGGTAAACGCGGAATTTTCCTTTTTCTTCATGTCCTTTTCCCTCATTTTCCACTTCCCGCCGTAAGCCGCCAATAATGGCTCATTGTACCACACGCGGGACTTAATTTCCAGACTCAATCTTGCCCTCACCGGTTTCACCATCATAATAGGCCCTATACGTCTTGCCGTTTATCTGGCCTTCCCAGTAAGCTTTGTTACTATCTTTGTCATAATGGTACTCCTCTTTCTCAGAGTCCTTTAAGACACCCGCGTCTATCATGTCCTGCTGCGCCTTTCCCAGGGTATAATTGGACCTGGCATTGGATATGGCTACCTGTTCCGCTGATTTGTCCTGGATTCCCCGGTAGGAGGGCACTGCGATTGCCACCAGTATTCCCAGTATGGCAATGACACAGATTAATTCCACCAGCGTAAATCCTTCCGTTCTCTTCTTTCCCTTTTTCATATGTATGCTCATTATCATGACTCCTCTTTTCTTTTGTACGATTGGGGCTCCCTACTGGACGGAATACAGTATTTTCTCAACCTCCTCCATATCGGTTTGTCCGCTGGCAGCCATTCTCAGGACATGATCCCCGAGAGGCATGGAGCCTTTCTGCTCCTGGTATTCACGGATGGATGAAAGCGGCTCATTGTCAAGTATCATGGCCCTGATCGGTTCATCCACATCCATTATCTCATAGACCGCTGTCCTTCCGGTATATCCTGTACCGCCGCAAAGAGGACAGCCCGCAGCTCTCCACAGTCTGTCCGGAATATGTTTCTTCCGCTCTGTGAATATCCTGCGCTCCCGCTTATCCGGAACATAGGGCTGGCGGCAATTGAGACAGAGCAGCTTTACCAGCCTCTGGGCCACGATGCCGGACAGGGAAGCCGCCGCCATATAAGGAGGAACTCCCATATTGCGAAGTCTGTGGATGGTGGAAGCGCAGTCATTGGTGTGAAGGGTGGACAGCACCAGATGCCCTGTGATGGCTGCCCTTACTCCGATGTCCACTGTCTCCTCATCCCTCATTTCACCTACCATGATCACGTCCGGGTCCTGTCTTAGGATGGAGCGCAGGGCAGACGCAAATGTAAGGCCGGCTTTGGAATTTACCTGGACCTGGGTCATTCCCTCCATGACCTTCTCCGCCGGGTCCTCCACCGTGACTATGTTGATTTTCTTTTTCACCATCCGGTTTAAGGCAGCGTACAGGGTGGTTGTCTTTCCGCTTCCCGTGGGACCTGTCACCAGGACCATGCCGTGAGGCGCCTTAAGGATATGTTCAAATACAGTTCTCTGCTCCTCCTCCATACCCAGACGCCTTATATCCATCAGCGAGTTGTCCCTGTCATTTCCCAAAAGCCTGAGAACTGCCTTCTCACCATAGACAGAGGGCAGAGTGGAAATTCTCAGGTCCGTGGACACCTCACCCCGCTCATAGTGGTATTTTCCATCCTGGGGAAGACGTTTTTCCGCAATGTCCATGCCGGCCATCAGCTTAAGCCTGGTTATCATGGGACGGTGGTATTCCATTTTAAGTGTAGTATGGACCATCAGGTCTCCGTTGATTCTGATGCGGATGACCAGATCGTTCTTTCCCGGCTCCACATGAATGTCGCTGGCATTTTTATGGAAGGCATCCTCGATGACCGCATTGACCATGCGCACCACGGGAGCGCTTTCCACCCGCTCCATGAAGGACAGTTCAGAAATAGAGCCTTCCGGCGCTGCGCCCGGTTCCTTTGCCGGAAAGCAGGCATTCTCCCCGTATCCATGCTCCGGCGCATTGCCATAGGCTTTTTTAAGCGCCTGCTTCAGCTCCTTCTCCGGCGCCAGCACTGCCCTGGCCTTCATGCCGGACAGGGTTTCCACCTCAGCCAGCACATCGGGAGACACCGGATAGGCTGCTGCCACCATGAGACATTCCTCCTCAAAACCCATGGGAAGAATACGGTTCCTCACGGCAAAGGACGGCTCAATCACGGCAGCTGCCTTGCGGTCAGTCCTGAGAGGGCCCAAAGGCGCCACCTCCATATGATCCCTGGCAGCCGCACAGGACAGAAGGACTGTCTCTGTAACATAACCGAACTCTGTCAGTATTTCCTCAATGGAGCTGTCCGGCTTTCCCGCCTTAAGACGCATGGCGCGCTCCAGCTGTCCCCGGGTCAGATATCCCCTGTCAACCAGCATGTTTTCTATGGGTATTTTATCTGGCACTGTTGTCTCCTCTCCCTTCCATATGGTATACTTTCGCCAGACAGCAGATTGTGATGAAGGCGAGGTAATACCATGTTTTTTATCTGTTTTGTATTTTACGGACTGTTCGGCGCAGTGACAGGCAGCTTTCTCAATGTCTGTATCCTGCGCATACCTGAAAACCAGAATTTCGTGACCGGGCGTTCCCACTGTCCTGCCTGCGGCCATGTGCTGGCTTTTTACGATATGGTTCCCGTTCTGTCCTGGTTATTCCTAAAGGGCAGGTGCCGGTATTGCAGGGCTTCTATATCCGTACAATATCCGGCTGTGGAGCTTCTCACCGCGTCTGCCTTCATCCTGTGCCTCCTGTCAAAAGGGCCCGGTATGGATTCAGCCCTTATGTGCATGTTTTCCGGTATTCTCATAACAGCCGCGTTTATAGACACACGGCACATGTATATACCTGACGGCATTCATATTCTGATTTTACTGCTGTCCTGTATCTCACTGGCAGCCGGATCCGGTCCCACCCTCATGAACCGGCTGGGCGGCTCCCTTCTCGCAGGCGGTTTCCTGGCTCTTGTGAATCTGCTCAGCCGCGGAGGCGTTGGCTGGGGTGACGTAAAGCTCTTTGCTGCCAGTGGTCTGCTGATAGGCGCCGCCCCTGCCATGACAGCTCTTTTGATGGGCTATGTCATAGCGAGACTCTGGTATGCAGTTCCCCTTTTTGCGGGGAAGAGTCGGCCGAAAGACACAGATACCCATGGCACCGTTTTTCGCGGTATCCCTGATGATATGTGGCCTGTGGTTTGGACAGCTGCTTCTGTGGTATCTGGGCTTTTTCCGTTAACAGATGGCGCCCTTCCTCTCATGGTCAGCCGCCCTCATAATAGCGGTATACGCCGTTTCCGTTCAGATAAACCTTCACCTCCGGTCCCTCCCCTTTGCTGGACCGGTACGGTTTGCGGATGACCATCACGGATCCGTCCCTGTCGTCAAATACAATGTCCGCCATCAGTGAAAAGCTGTAACCGCTGCTTTCCACCCTGGTGTGGACCGTGGCCAGAGACTTAAGGGGCTGCGCTGTCAATGTAATGTCAATTGTGGTGGAGCTGACTGCCGCCGGATCCCCCTCCGGAGCATCTGCCCCCTGGGCATCTTCCGCTGAAGCCGCCGCGTCATCATCCATAACACTCAAATCCCCGGAATCTCCCTTTCCACGGACCACATATTCCTTGTTTCCCAGCGCGTGATACAGATACCGTTCCCAGCGAATTTCTTCGTCTATGTCCGCGTCTGCATCTTTCCCTGCGTCCGCGTCTTTCTCTGCGGCGTCCTCTGCCTCTTTCTCGTCCATCATCTTGTCAAATTCTTCCCTCACCCTGTCGCAGTCCTCCTGGAAGCTCTGCCAGATCAGGTTCATGGCCGGGGACTCCCCGCTGCTTACTGCCTCGCAGAATGAACGGTGAATGGTCTTGGCGGAAAGCTGGGCCTCCATATAGCGCCTGCTGTCCAGGGCAGCTTTCATGTTGTACCGGGAAATGGCCATATATCCGCAGGACAGCGCAGCCAAAAGGGTCATGAGCAGGACCACATACATCAGGCTGTTCCCCCTGGTATGTCCATTGTATTCTCTTTCTGTTCTTCCCCTGTCCATCATGTCCTGCCTTCCCCATCCATGGTATAACCATACATGGAACCGATGACCGCCTTCTGCTCATATATAACATCCCCGTCCTTCTTCACCTTTATGCTCACCTTGGCCCGGGTATTCTTTGTTCCGCTGAAATCCAGCTCTAATTCCATACCGCCCATCTCTGCCACATCCAGCTCCTCTGCGGAGATGCTGGGCCAGTCCTCCACCGGCGGCAGTTCCTCATAATATGACGCTCCCGTCTCCAGGTCCGGTATCTCCTGACGGTTCCTCACATAGTAAGATATCGCGCCCGTATCCCGGTAGTCGCAGCAAAACACATAGCCGTACCTCAGTTTTTCCTCCAGGCCCCGGTATGCCTCGCCGCACATTGCCTTTGCCTGGGTTATCCGGTCCAAATCATAATACAGCTTCATCTGCGGATGGATGAAACCGGAAATAAATACAGCCAGGACAGCAGCAATGGACAGTGCCGCCACTGTCTCAATCAATGTAAATCCGCTGTTGTTGTTTCCTGGCCTGCTCCCCTTCGCCATATCTCCCCGCCCTTATCTGTGCCTGTAAAATGTCATATGGTTGCTCATATAATTGCCGGTATCTTCCCCTGATTCGGTGATTTCGTACTGCTCAAATATTTCCCGGACCTGGTCCGTCTCCTCCAGGCTGAACTCCACCGCAATGGTCTCTCCGGTAGGTTCTCCCTCTCCTTCGCCGGCCCGGGCGCTGAGGCTGTAATTGGACTGTTCCATCCTCTGCTCCCTGGATATCTGGCCGGCATTAGCAGCCGTCATCATCAGGAACCCAGTACAGACAACTGCCAGGAGGGCAGTTGACACCACCACCTCTATCAGCGTGAAGCCTCCTGCGGATGACCTGCTATCTGATTTCTTCATAATAATATCTGACCTCCATGATTCCCTTCATTCCCTGATACGTTTCCTGTCCGTCCTCTTTGCTCTCATACACAGCTTCCACATCCAGAAAGCTTACCAGAACGCTTCTATGTTCTTCGTATATTTCATCTGCAAATGTCATCACGCCCTCTGCGTCCGGGCATTCTATCTCCATGGTTACGACTGATTCCATTACCGTCCCGCCTGCCGGCCCGTTTTCCGTGGCTTCCTTCCCTCTGTCCTCCGGGTCAGCCATTTCTGTATCATAGGGAAAATCTGCCAAAGCAGCCCCGCCTATACTCATGCGGCATATGCTTACCCCCGCCCTGGCTGCCATGGCCTGTAGGCTCCTGTCCATAAAGGTATCATCGATATCCCGGTAAAAGAAATCTTCTTTATTCCTTAAATTCTCCCACTCATTCAGCTTCTGCTCCAGCTCATCATAGTGGCTCAGGTAAAATTCCATGCCCGCCGCTTCCTGCTTCCGGCTTTCCATCAGCTCCATGGACTTCTGGTATCCAGCCCGACACGGCCAGATACATACTTCCAGCGCCGCTACCCATATGATGATGGTGAACAATACGCCTATGAGAAACCGCTCCCTGCTACTGAGCTTCATCCTGTCCTCCTGTTCCCAGAGTTCCGTAAACAGTGGCATATACCCGGTCCGTCTCCCTGTCCTCTTCCCTCTTTTCCCACAGGCTGTGTCTTACCTGCCTGAATACACCTGCATGTTTCACCCGCTCCACGTAGGCCGGCACATCCTCAGAGTGCTCCATGGACACAACCATCTGAAGGTAAGGTCCCTCTCCCTCAAAGGAAAGGGCTTCAATCCTCATATCCGGATCCATGGCCTCTGTAAATGCCCTGAATCCATCCATGCACAGAAGATTCTTCCCGGCTAACAGTTCCTTTGCGGTCCGGGTTTTCTCCCTGTAAGCCGACATTTCACCTATTCTTTCTTCCATCCTCATGGATTCCCGGACACGGGTCTTGTACTCCGCTTCCTCTATTGCATACTCTGTCCGGTCCAGTTCCATGCCCGCCCTATGGTTCAGATAAGCTGCGTGAAAGGACAGGCCCCCGGCTGCCAGAGCGTTGGCAAGGAGGAACAGGGCCCAGCCCCTGGTGATAAAGGGTCCATGACCCAGTACAGAGCCTTCCCCATCCCCATTTTGCAGCTCCTCCAGTTCCAGCGCCTTTCTCTTTCCCTCCAGGGAACCGGCCACACAGACTGCCAGACATGTGGCGTCCACTGGTTCCGGCATCCGGACGCTGCACGGCACCTTAAATCTCTCCGACATATACGCTGCCACTGCCTGGGCATCAGGAATACAGGAGGTCATGATTACCATGCAATCCGGAGCCGGAACTTCTTGTGCTGTGCCCATATCCCCCATCAGTCCCTCCACCTGCTCCGCCATCTCCTCACAGAGCATGTCCAATGCTCCCTCGCGCAGAAAGCAGCTGGTTTTCAGGCCTGTCATGTGGCACGCAAGGCAATGTCCCCCTGCCAGCACGTAAAAGCCCATGCTGCCCTGGCTCACATCCATCAGAAGAACCCGTTCCTCCCGCCAAAGCTCCCTGGCCATAAGCGCCATACAGTCAGGCAGTACCAGAACCCTGCCGCATATCATCTTCCCGTCCTCCAGGGCTTTCTTATACGCATCCAGACTTTGCTGCTCCATATAGTATGCGGTAACCGAGACCATTGTCCTGCCGGATTTGGTCCCCAGGTCCAGGGCCATTGCGTGGTTTCCAAAGCCTGCGTCCAGCAGGGACATTTCATTGACTGCCATTCTTTTCATGGCGTTCTTCCCTGCCTTTGGAATGGTGAAGCTCATCATCCTCACATCCCGGCCAACGATGAGGCTGACCCGTTTTCCCTCCATGCCGTGTTTTTCAGCCAGACGCGTCAGGGCCGATGCCACATCAGGCACCGGCTCCACGAATTCCCAATCCACTATTTCAAGATGGCGGCGGCTTCCTGAACCCGGACACCACTTAAACCTGCCGCGGACATACCATATCCTGTCCTCTTCCAAACAAATGTAATATTTCATTTCCCACCTCTTACAGCATCGACGAGTACATGTTAAACACAGGCATCATGATAGCCATGACCACACTTCCCACCACCAGGGCCAGTATGAGAATCATGGCCGGCTCCAGAAGCGCAATCATCTGGTTCACCGCCCTGGCTGCCTCCTTTTCATAAAAACGCCCTGCGTCTTCCAGCACCATATCCAATGCGCCGGATTCCTCTCCCGCTGCCACCATGGAAATAAGCACCGGCTGGAACAAATCCAGCTCCTCCAACGCCTGCGACAGCATCACGCCTCCTTTTAAGCTCTCCGCGGCCTGGGCCAGCCCCCTCTCCACATATGAATTTCCCATTACCCGCCCTACCGTGTGCATGGCATCCAGAATTCCAATTCCGCTTCCGTAGAGCACTGCAAAGGCAGACGCGAAGCGTGATGTATATACGGTTCTTAAAAGTTTTCCTATGATTGGAGTATACAGTTGAGCCCGGTCTGCCTGCAGCCGGACGGAAGGACATTTTAGAATCCCCTTGAACAGGGCCATCAATGCCAGAACAAGCATGATGTAAAGGAACCCGCGGCTTCGGAGGCTGAAACTGAGCCTCATCATCATACGGGTAATCCAGGGCAGTTCCTGCTCCTGCAGCATGGAGGCAAACTGCGGAAGGACCATGGTCAGCATAAATACGGCCGCTATCACGGTAATGGAAAACAATATAACCGGATAGGTCATGGCCGCCCGCACCTTGCCGTTTAACTCCTCCTCCCGGCCGTAGTACTCCGCCATCTTATGGAGCAGTTTATCCAGCCTTCCACTGGACTCGCCTGTGCGGGTCATATAAACCAGCAGATTAGGCAGTATTCCCTTCATCTCCTCCATGGCCTCCGACAAGGTACGTCCCTTGTGTATGCTCTCCCTGAGTCCGGCAAGCGTCACCTTCAGGGTCTTATCCCTGGCAGACCCCGCGCTCACCTCCAGGGCCCTGGACAGCGGCACTCCTGCCGTCAGCATGGCTGCTATCTGTCTGCGCAGCAGCGGAAGCTGTCTCTGGTTCAGCTTTGCCGGACGCACTGGGGGCGTCCGCTCCTGGGAGCTGTATTCATAACAGTAGAGTCCCCGGGACTTCAGTATAACGAAAAGAGCCCTGCCGCTGTCTGCCTCCTCGGTTCCACAGTGAACTCTTCCATCTTCACTTTTCGCCTTGTATCTGTAACGCGGCATGGCTCCCCTCCCCTTTTCCACAACAGATTCATATGTACAAAACCGGCTTTATCTGATATAAGTCAGACAAAGCCGGCCGCAAAACACTTATATATGATTTTATTAACGGAAACTGTTCTGAGCCGGCTCATATTGGTAGCCAATACCAGACAGCACAGATATAATCCTGGACTTATCCGCATCCAATGCCTGGCACATCTCGTCCAGAGAGCTATAATTGTCACGGAGCTGTGTGTTTACATAACTCAGCAGAATCACTGGGTCTTTTGGAATGGTACTCACAATTTCTACCTGCTTTCTATTACCTTATATTGATTTAATTTATAGTAAATACCCAATATCTAGTCCTATTCCGGCTATAGGAAGTCCGGCTTTTGGCAGAAACGATTATATCACCTGCAAGTAACGTTTTCAACATAAAATTAGGGTATTTTCCCTACTTTTTTCGTCATCCCCGGAAGTTGATCGAATTATGTTTCTGTATTAGAAGTATTCTGAATAATACCTCCTATTTTATGGAAAAAATAAGGAAGAGGACCCGTCTATGCGGATTCCCTCCCTCACCTGTATCTTCATTAATATATCTGTCTGGTATCACTCCATGTATGCAATCAGCCGTGTTCTGTCCTCATCCACATCTATGACAATGGTGCTTCCTTCCCGGACGCCGTCGCCCAGTATGATTCTTGCCGCCAGGGTCTCCACATTTTTCTGGAGGTAACGCTTCAGGGGACGGGCACCGTATGCCGGGTCGTATCCCTTATCTGCAACGAACTCCTTGGCTCCTGCTGTCAGATCTATGGTCAGCTCCCTGTCAGCCAGACGTTTATTCAGGTCAGATACACAGAGGTCCACGATTCTTCCGATATCCTCCCTGGTCAGCGGCTTAAAGAGTATGGTCTCATCCAGACGGTTTAAGAACTCGGGCCTGAAATGGGCGCGAAGCTCATTCATAACCGCGTTTTCCACATCCGGCCTGATGTTTCCGTTCTCATCAATTCCCTCCAGTAAATACTGGGAGCCAATGTTGGAGGTCAGGATAATGATGGTATTCTTAAAGTCCACGGTCCTGCCCTGGGAGTCTGTGATACGTCCATCGTCCAGTACCTGCAGGAGTACGTTGAACACATCCGGGTGGGCCTTCTCCACCTCGTCAAACAATACCACGCTGTATGGCTTGCGGCGCACAGCCTCTGTCAGCTGTCCTCCCTCGTCATATCCCACATATCCTGGAGGCGCTCCGATAAGACGTGACACGGAATGCTTCTCCATGTACTCACTCATATCAATCCGCACCATGTTGGACTCGTCGTCAAACAATGCCTCTGCAAGGGCTTTGGCCAGCTCCGTTTTGCCCACGCCGGTGGGCCCCAAAAACAGGAAGGATCCTATTGGCTTGGTGGGGTCCTTGATGCCTGCCTTGGAACGGATGATGGACTGGGTCACCAGCTGCACGCCTTCATCCTGGCCCACCACACGTTTGTGAAGAACCTCATCCAGATGCAGGGTCTTGCTTCTCTCGCTCTCTGTCAGCTTGGCAACCGGGATTCCGGTCCATTTGGATACGATTCTTGCAATCTCATCCTCTGATACGCTCTCCCTCACAAGACTCAAGTCCTCATTCCGGATGCGTTCCTCCTCCGCCTGCAGCTCCTTTTGAAGCTCCGGCAGCCTGCCATACTGCAGCTCCGCCGCCTTATTCAGGTCATACTTCTGCTGGGCGTCCTGAATCTCCCTGTTGACGCTCTCTATCTCTTCCCTGAGGGCGGAGAGGCGGTCCACACTGGCCTTCTCATTCTCCCACTGGGCCTTTTTGGACGCAAACCCATCGTGAAGCTCTGCCAGCTCCTTCTGGAGGTCCGCCAGACGGTCCTGGCTCAGACGGTCTGTTTCCTTCTTAAGGGCCGCTTCCTCTATCTCCATCTGCATGATTTTCCTGGACATTTCATCCAGCTCCGCGGGCATGGTATCCATCTCTGTCTTAATCATAGCGCAGGCTTCGTCCACCAGGTCAATGGCTTTATCCGGCAGGAAACGGTCGGTAATATACCGGTCGGACAAGGTGGCGGCGCTCACCAGGGCAGAGTCTGTTATCTTCACCCCGTGGAATACCTCATAGCGCTCCTTCAGCCCCCTCAGTATGGAGATGGTATCCTCCACTGTGGGTTCATCCACCATCACCGGCTGGAACCTCCGCTCCAGCGCCGCGTCCTTCTCTATATACTGGCGGTACTCATTGAGGGTGGTGGCGCCGATACAGTGGAGCTCTCCCCTGGCCAGCATGGGCTTTAACATATTGCCCGCGTCCATGGATCCCTCTGTCTTTCCCGCCCCCACAATGGTGTGCAGCTCATCGATGAACAGAATAATCTGCCCGTCGCTCTTTTTCACCTCTTCCAGCACAGCCTTCAGACGTTCCTCAAATTCACCCCTGTACTTGGCTCCTGCCACCAGAGCGCCCATATCCAGGGCAAATAGCTTCTTATCCTTCAATCCGTCGGGTACATCCCCCCGCACGATTCGCTGGGCCAGACCTTCCACCACGGCTGTCTTGCCCACGCCGGGCTCACCGATGAGCACCGGGTTATTCTTCGTCTTGCGGGAGAGAATGCGGATAACATTACGAATCTCGCTGTCACGCCCAATGACCGGGTCCAGCTTCTGGTCCCTGGCGCGCTCCACCAGGTCATATCCGTATTTGGCTAATGTATCATAGGTGGCCTCGGGATTGTCGCTGACCACCCTCTGGTTGCCCCTCACCGTGGACAGTGCCTGAAGAAATGTCTCCCTGGTTATATTATATAACTTAAATAATGCCTTGATATCCTTATTGGGATGCTTTAAAAGAGACAGGAACAAATGCTCCACGGATACATATTCGTCACCCATGGCTTTGGCCTCGTCCTCGCCGCTTATGAGCACCTTATTCAAATCACTGCTGATGTAAAGCTGTCCGCCGCCGCTTACCTTGGGCAGACGCTCCACTGCCTGTTTTGCCTCGTTGGAGAACATATCTCCCTGTATCCCCATCTTTGTAATCAGCTTAAGAATCAGGCTGTCCTCCAGGGTCAGCAGGCTGTACAGAAGGTGCTGCTCATCAATCTGCTGGTTTCCGTATTCATAAGCCAGCTTCTCGCAGTTCTGGACTGCTTCCATTGACTTCTGAGTAAATTTATTAATATTCATTGCCCATTCCCCTTTCTTCTCTGCCGCCCCTGACCAGGATACATGTGTGATTCCTCCTGGAGCAGCGGCCTGCGGAATTGTGCTTTGTCATCTTTGTTCTAGTCGTACTATAACACATGTTGTTAGCACTGTCAAGGGTCGAGTGCTAATTTTTTAAAATAAAAATACCGCGGCACAGACTTTATTTATCTGTGGCCGCGGCCAGCTGTATATTCTTTATTTCACGCCAGTTGCTGTGATTGTCTTGTCAGTGAGGGTTCCCGTGTAGATAACGGTTGCTGTATCCCCTACCTTCAGTTTGTCGAACATGCCTTCTTTTCCCAGGAAGGTAAAGAGGGTGTTCTCAGCGTCCGCTGTGTCGATGACCACATAATCCGCCCCAACTTCTGCCACCTTGCCGGAAAGAGTATTGATTTTAGCGTCTTCTGAGTCCATGGCGTCCTCAGTCACGATTTTGGTTGCCACTGGTTTGTCGGTCTCGTCTTCCAGGTCGCCGTAGTAGGTCACATCTGCCTGTACGCCGGACTTGACGCCGTCCTTGGTTACCTTCTGCGCAATCTTGGAGTTAAAGGTATATGTACCTTCATCCGTGGTCAGGGTCAGGGTATTGTCATCTGCCTTCTCAATGGTTCCTGTGACAACGGTATCCTCCTCAGCAGCCGCTTCTTCTGCTGCCTCTGCCGCTGCAGATGTAACGATGTCCACGGACTTTGCCTTGGTGGTGTCGGCGGAAAGCTCGCCCGCATATGCGATCTCTACCTCGTCGCCTTCTCCGATGGCATCCGCACCCTCAATCTTGGCCTCGGATACATCAAACTTCACTTCCTTGCCTTCGTCATCCTTGACAGTAACCACCTTATCGGCTACCTCTCCCACAAAGCCGTAGAAGTACTCCAGCTCCATATCATCTTCTGCTGCTTTCTCTGTCTCAGTCTGTGCTGCTGTGGTAGTTGGGGCCGCTGTCGTTTCTTTATTGCCGGAAGAACAAGCTGTCATCCCCAATGCAAGCGCCAGGACTGCAACTGCCAAATAGTGTCTCTTCATAATAATCTCCTCTTTTCTAAATCATGATATTCATATGATATGTCAGGCCGGGCAGCATATTCCCCCTGCCTTCGCCCACGTTACATATTACTACGAAAAACACTATTTTACTATGTCTTTTTCTTTAATTTTTCATAAAACTTTAAAAACTCCCCATTTTTTTGATGGACTCTGATACCAGTTTTTTGAAGAGAGGCGCCATTTTATCCGACGCCTCCTGGACCTCCTGGTGGGACAGGGGCGCATCTGTCATGCCGCAGGCCAGATTGGATATACAGGAAATACCACATATCTTCATGCCCATATGATTGGCCGCCACTGCCTCGCAGGCCGTACTCATGCCCACTGCATCCCCGCCCAGTATCCTGCACATCTTTACCTCATGGGGACTCTCATAGGCAGGTCCTGTGAGCTGTACATAGACCCCCTCCTGTATCCTGATTCCAAGTTCATGGGCCGTGGAACGGATGATTTCCCTCAGATCCTCATCGTATATGCGGCTCATATCCGGGAACCGCGCTCCCAGCTCCTCCAGATTGGGCCCGATGAGCGGTGAGGGGACAAAGCAGGATATCTGGTCCTTGATGAGCATAAAATCCCCTGCCCTGTAATCATAATTCACTCCGCCCGCAGCATTGGTCAGAAAGAGGATTTCCGCTCCCATAAGCTTCATCAGGCGGGCAGGGAGGACCACGTCCGACATGGGATAGCCCTCATAATAATGGACCCGTCCCTGCATCAGCACTGCCGGAACCTCATTTATATGTGCAAACACAAACCTGCCCTTATGGCCGGGTACCGTGGATACAGGAAATCCCTCTATATCATGGTAATCAATGGTTCCCTGGATCTCCAGCTGTTCTGCATAGTCGCCAAGGCCGGACCCCAGCACCAGGGCCACCTTAGGTTCAAAGGGAATCTTATCCTTTATGCTGTGGTAGCAGTTTCTCAGCTTGTCATACACAGGATTTGTCATATCTGTTCTCCTTTTCTTACGGAAGGCTTATCCCTCCCTTATTATGTGAAGTATATCATACCTGAGCCGCAGGGCTCAACCTTTTATGCGGGGCAGGCACCTTCTTCTGTGTTCCCGCCGGTTCTGCCTGTACCACACTGCCAGAAGGGCCAGCAGTCCCACGCTTATGCCTATGAGCCCTGCCCCCACTGTTATGACAAAACCACTGCGCACCCAATACCAGAGATTTCCCTCCCGGCCTCCACCCGGAACCTCCGGCGCGGGTACATGGCCTCCTTCCTGAGCCTCTTCCAAAGAGACGGAAGTAACCGGGGTAATCTGCCTGTAAACCATCTCCAGTTCATGGGTTTCCGGTTGAGTCCAGCTGACTTCCCCCTCATACGTGGCCTCATAGTCTCTGAGGAGCTTTTGGCCCCGTACCACGGCCTGACGGCACATTCTCCCCTCCTCATCCTCATAAGACTCCCCTGACCATTCTGCACCCAGTATGCGGTACTCCAGGGGAGACAGCCCCATAAACTCCAGCAGCTGCCCTCCCATGGACACGCAGGTCTCCAGAACCGCATCCCCTGGTATAACCAGGGAACCTCCATGGTATTCATCCGCGCCATAGGCGTGAAAGGTGACAGGCGCCGTAAATCCGTCCTTCCATTCCTCCCTTACAATCCTGCTTTCCCTCAGAAACAGGGTTCCCTCTGCCTGGTTACCCGATACATCCTCTTTCAGGGAAACAGACCCCGGAAGCCCTTCAGCCCCTTCCACACCGGTATAAACCATCTTCCGCTCCAGAGGCTGGCTGACTTCCTGTCCGGGAATGGTCACTATCTCCCAGTAATCCAGCCTGTACTCCTTTCCGTTAATGGCCCAGTACCGGTCAGACGTCTCCTGGAATTCCCCTTCCTCTGCCGTCTCCACCTTCCGTGTAATCCGAAGCTCCGGGCCGTATCGCCCCGCCTCCCCCGTCTCCTGCGCCGCCATGACCGGCCCACGGCCTGACAGCCAGAAAACAACGGCTGTCACAACAGCCGCAGCCACTGCGGCCCTGACCATTATTCCTCTCATTTTTATCCGTATGTCCAACGGTATCCTTATTCCTCTGTCTGCCATAAACATTCCTCCCGGCTATCCGCCATTTTACAAACTCCGGGAGAACAGAATACAAACCATATGAAAATGTCAAGGTACATAAATAAAACTGCCTGCTAAAATGGGAATCACGGGCTTCAGAAAGAAACCTCGTCTCTGTGCCGATGCACAGCCAGATGTCTAAAGAAAACATCTGTGGTCTTATTATACATAACCTGAGAACAGGAATCAAGGGCAACTTCGATATTATTCAGCTATTATTCGCCCCCTATGCAGCCGGACAAAAAAGACGGTATCCCCTCACCTTGAAAAGGGAATACCGTCTTACCTTTATCTGTCACTGCACCGTCCTCTGAATCACGGTCTGAACTGGCTGTACTTGTGTCCGGGAGCAATTCCTCCCCTGTAGGCCGCCAGCTCGCTTACTGTCACCAGCTGGTATCCCCGGGCTGTCAGCTCCGGAATCAGCACCACCGCCGCATCTGCCGTCGTACTGTAGATATCATGCATCAGTATGATATCCCCATCCTTTACCTGGCTCAGCACCGTGTCTATGGTCCTCTGCGCATTCCTGTGCTGCCAGTCCCTGGTATCAATGGACCACGTAATGGCCGGCATGCCCATAGAGCCCAGCACGTTGAGGGACGCTGCGTCAATATATCCGCCCGGCGGGCGCATGAGAACAGGCGATACGCCGCAGACAGCCTGGATCTTTTGGTTGGTGGAACCCACCTGGCTCACGATTCCCTCGGCACCGATTTTAGTCAGGTATTTGTGGTCATGGGTGTGGTTGGCAACCTCGCATCCCTGGTCCACCATCCGCTTGATAACGCCTGCGTTTCCATTGACATTGGATCCCAGCATAAAGAAGGTGGCCCTTCCTCCGTTGGCCTGAAGGCTGTCCAGTATCCGGCCGGTCACTGATATCTTAGGTCCGTCGTCAAATGTCAGGGCAATCATGGGCCTGGACGGGTCAATTCCATGGGAAACCACCGGGTCCGCGGGTACCCCCGCACCCTTAGCCGTGATGGAGGCACGTATGCCGTCCACTCTGAGACCCGCGCCCTCCTGTCCGGCGGACGCGCCATTGGCTGCCCAGTCTGTCCAGGATCCGTTCTGAAGTACTTTATAGTATAAATCATATCCGGCAGCTCCGCTGCCAGTCAGTTCCATGCGAATGGACTCCAGAGGCATGACGCCCTCCGCTCCCCCTGTCTCGGCTCCGTCCTCTGCCCAAGGGAGCCATCCGGAACCGCTGAGATTTACCTGATAGCGTATTCCCACCTGCATACCGGCCGGAATTTGAATCAGATTGGCCCTTATGGCTGTGACCCATGAGTTAACCGGGGCCGAACACATATTGTTATCAGCCGCGGCCGCGCTCCAGCTCTGCTGCAATATGAAAGCGCTGTAGTTTACCTGGAGGGGCTCCTGGCCTTGGACGGGCTGGGCTGGCTGTTCCTGGCCGGCTGGCGGCTGGACTGTTTGGCCTTCTGGCTGGGCTGTTTGACTCTCCGGCTGGGCTGCCTGTCCTTCCGGCTGAGCTGTTTGACCCTCCGGCTGGCCTGCCTGTCCCTCCGGCTGTACCGCCTGTCCCTCCGGCTGTACCGTCTGGCCCTCCGGCTGCCCTGCCTGTCCATCGGTCTGGGCCGCTACTCCGGGCCCTGTCTGGGCAGACTTTGCCGCACCTACCCCTGTGCTGCCGGCCAATGCCGTCATTCCCTGCATACTTAAAACAATTCCGGCTGCCACGACAGCAGCCAGAATCTTTGACTTTTTCCCATATCTGATTATTCACATTCTCCTTGCATCATGTCTTTATTTGAGGAAATAACATCCTCTCCGAATACCGTCCTGCATAACATCACATACTCCTTGAAATACAGGTGATCCTTCAACTCCTCCAGAGCATGGGCTATCCCCCAGTAATACAGGGCATGCTTCGTCTTATCCTTCTCGTTAAACCGCTGCCATATGGCGTCGCCCACCACCAGATAATCTCTGGCCGTACAGCGCATATTGCTGAGCTTGTCCCCCAGGGCCAGTATCTTAATCTCCCAAGAGGCCGTAAATAGATGCCTGACTGTACGGTTCTTCCGCTCCTGCCAGCTGCGGCTTTTATCCTCGCTCTCATCCACCACCAGATCCGCCACCCTGGGGCCAAACGCATCTGCCAGTTCTTCCCTGGTCACCCCTGCATCCTCCATAACATCATGGAGCAGGGCTGCCGCAATGATTTCCTCATCATCCGTAAAGGCGGACACAATCACTGCCGTCTCCATGGGATGCGTGATGTACGGAATTTTCGTGCCCTTTCTGAAAGCTCCCTTGTGGGCTTTATCTGCAAACGCAGCTGCTTCTCCAATCATAGGTCTTACTCCTTCTGTGATAGCACAATCTGTATTCCTTATGTACCTCTCCCTTTGATGTCAGGAATCATACCTATCATACCATATTCAGACGGCATTTTGAAGGGTATTGTGGAATCTTTGCCATTTTCCAAGTTGAACTTGTAAGAAAAGAAAATTTCTGATATGCTATAGAAGTATTTTTTCCGCATTACTTAAGGAGGATAATTCATGGATCGTCATTCGTCATATTCGGCTCCCCGCAGCGAACGTGCTTCCGGTTCTTACGGCGGCAACCGCGGCAGGAGCAGCAAACGCAACACCTATAATAAACGTTCATGGAACGATAACAGAAAACTGCATACCCTGGTATTTTACATACTTCCCTTTATCTTAATCAACCTGGTCATATTCATTCTGGCCACCTCCACCCCCAAGATAGAGTATGATGCGTCTGATACCAAGGATTACCGCAGTGTGGACATATCCATCCGCATCCGCTCCCTTCTCCCCATACGCGAGATGAGCGTTACCATGGAATCCCAACCCCTTGAAATGGAAAAGGAAAAGGGTGTCTACACAGCTACCCTGACCAACAACGGCACCTTACAGATATATGTAAAGGGCTGGAACGGAATGTCGGCCAGACTGTCCGATACTGTCCAGGTCCTGGACGATATGGCGCCCACCATCCAGGAAGACTATGTGATGGAAAACGGAATCCTTACCATCACGGCGGAGGACAGCCAGTCAGGTATTAACTTTGATGCTGTCTATGCCACGGATGAAAATGAAAAGACCGTCAAACCCAGCCATATCAATAAGGAATCCGGCGAAATCACCTTTCCCATGGAAGATACCCAGACCCTTGTGGTGTATGTGGAGGACTATGCGGGCAATACCCTAAAAGCCTCCTATACCAGCATTAAGGACGGTCTGGACCTCAGCAGCCGTACAGCGGATTTCCCCTCAGACGGATCCAATGGTACCAATGGCACCAGCTCCCAGGGTTCCGGATCTGATAAGGAGACCACCAAGGCCAAAGAGACTACCAAGGCCAAGGAAACCACAAAAGCCAAGGAAACCACAAAAGCCAAAGAAACTACAAAAGCCAAAGAAACCACCAAGGCCAAGGAGACTACCAAAGCCGCTGAACCCACAAAAGCGCCGGAGACCACCACGGCACCGGAAACAAGTGCCGGGGCAGCGCCGACCTTATCTCCTTCAGACCCACAGTCACCTTCGCCCACTCAGGCTACCCAGGCGCCTTCGCCAGATAACGGTTCCGATGAGGTTGTCACCATCGTGCCGCTGGGCTGACACACATCTGAGCTGTCTGTATAAATATCCATTCATATCAAAGACCATGGCTCCTGTATCCGGAACCATGGTCTTATTTTTAATGATTATCCATTTACCTATTTTATCCAAATCATGTCACTGCCTTCCCGCATCCATGATATCATCAATGATATCCACATATTCAGAACAATATTTTTCGTACATGGGGGCGGCGGCTTCCTGGAACCGCTCTTTTTCCCTGGCATCCAGTTCCGTCACCGCGCAGCCGGCTTTTCTTACCCTGTCTTCCGAGGTTTTTTCACGCTCAGCCCACAGTTCACGCTCGTAAAGAGCCGATTTCTGGGCACAGTCCCGTATAATGTTCCTGTATTCCTCCGGCAGCTTATCCCAGGTGGACTGGGCCGCCAGCTGAAGCTTCGGAACCCTGGTGTGTTCATCCAGGGTGAAATATTTGGCCACCTCATAATGTCTGGTGGACTCATAAGAAGGCCAGTTGTTCTCAGCCCCGTCTATCTCCCCAGTCTGCAGGCCTGAATACACATCCCCAAAAGCCATGGGTACCGGCGTGGCCCCCAGAGCCTGAATCGTATCCATCATCAGTTCCGATTCCTGGACCCTGATTTTAAGTCCCTTCATGTCGTCCAGGGACTCAATGGGCCTTGCCGTACTGTAGAAATTACGGGCGCCTGCATCATACCAGGACAGCGGCACCAGGCTGGAGCCGCCGAAGGAATTCATGAAATCCGTACCGATTGGCCCCTCCAGCACCTTCCACATGTGCTCACGTCCCATATACAGATAGGGCATCTGGAGCACATTCAGCTTAGGCACGAACTCGGCAAGAGGCGACAGGGATACCCTGGCAAAATCCACGCCGCCAAACTGCAGCTGTTCAATCACTGTTTTCTCGTCTCCGAGAACACCGCCGGCATTGACCTGTATCTCTACCTTGCCTCCGGTCTTTTCATATACCAGCTCTGCAAATTTATACGCTCCCTGGGTAGTAGGGTAATCCTCGGCCTGATTCTCAGCATATGTCAGAACGAACTCCGGAACGGTTTTCTGTGCCGTACCTTCCGTGCCGCTGCCTGCACAGGATGCAGCCAATATCATGACACCGGCGCAGGCCAGCAGGTAAATCACATTTTTTTCAAGCTGCGTCCCTCCCTTCGGATATATCATACCCCAGTTGCCGGACCCGGTCAAGGAGGGCGTTCCCTTTATTTGAGCACTGTGCCGTCCGCCACTTTTGAGGCGGCATAACGGTAAAATTCATCCTTCTCATTTCCAAGCATACGGTTTGTAAATAAAAATCCATGGGTGGTATCACTGAAAATGATAACCATGGCAGGCTTCCTGGATATCCGTTTCACAGACTTCCACGGCAAATCTGATGTATCATTTCCCACCTTGATATGAAGGCCGTTGTCATCAACCGCAATCCGGGTATCCTGGGTAATCCCCGCAGCCTGTTTTTTAGCCTTTGCATAAATCGCCAGGGGCTGGATGACGGTAAACAGACAGCACCCCAGAACAATGAGACACCTCATGAGTGCCTGGGCCTGGGGCCACCGGGAGAATCCCAAAGCAAATGCAGCCACTGTAAATATAATATTGCAAAGTCCTGCCATGGAATCGTATATATAGTACATGGAAAGCAGCCATAAATCACGCGCCGTTGTCCTGTATGTGTATGTGTATCTCATTCATATGCTCCTTGTGCGGATGTCCTGAATCTTAACAAAGTGGCGACAGGGCCGCCACTCTGAAATTTCATTCTAACATGATAAACCATTTTCCCATTTCCGATTATTAATGGGCCAGTACAGACGGAAGCCATAAGCTGACAGCCGGAATAAAGGTAACCAGCAGCAGGGTGATAATCATGCACACATAAAATGGCAGCGTAGCCTTAACCACCCGCTCCATTGGAACCTTGGAAACCGCGGAGCCAATGAAAAGAACGGCACCAACCGGAGGTGTCAGAAGTCCGATACCGCAGTTAAGCACTACCATGATACCAAGCTGAATCGGGTCCAGACCAATGGATGTTGCGATAGGAAGCAGGATGGGGGTGGCAATCAGGATGATTGGCGCCATATCCATGATACATCCAAGAACCAGAAGAATCAGGTTCAATAACAAGGCCAGCAGAATGGGGTTATTGGTCATGCCGGTGATTGCGCTGGCAGCCAAAACAGGCACATGCAGCTGGGTCAGGCAGAATCCGAAAATATTGGATGTGGCAATCAGAATCATTACGATGGACAGGGTGTCCACGCTGTCTCCCAGTACTCTCCAGACTCCCTTCCAGTCCAGTCCCTTGTAGATAAACACGCTGACAATCAGGCTGTAGATAACAGCAACCGCTGCAGACTCTGTGGCCGTAAACACACCGCCTACCACGCCGAATACAACTATCAGCACGGCTGCCAGTGCCCAGAAGGAAACGCTCAGCTGCTTAATCAGGTTGATGATGCTGAACTTCTTGCCCTTAGGGTAGTTGCGCTTAACGGAAATAATATAGGATCCTATCATCAGCGTTACGGCCAGCAGCGCTCCCGGAACATATCCTGCCAGGAAAAGGCTTCCCACGGAGATACCGCCTGCCGTGGTGGCGTAGATGACCATATTGTGGCTGGGAGGAACCAGAAGTCCCTCGCAGGATGAGGTGATGGTTACAGCTGTTGAGAAATCGTCGTCGTATCCCTGGTCCACCATCATGGGAATCAGGATGGATCCAAGGGAAGCCGTATCTGCTGACGCGGAACCCGAGATACCGCCGAAGAAGTAGGAAGTCACAATATTAACCATGGCCATGCCGCCCCGCATCCAGCCAACACATGCATTAGCCAGCGCAATCAGCTTTTCAGAAATACCGCCTGAGCCCATCAGGCATCCCATGGTGATAAAGAAAGGAACTGCCATCAGGCTGAAGGAGCTGATGCCCTTTACCATCTGCTGGCAGATGGTGGTCAGGTTGTGTCCCTGGAACAGAAGGCAGAACACAGATGAAAGCGCCACCGCGTAGGCGATGGGAAAACGCAGGAATACCATCAGGAAGAAACTTCCCAGTAAAACCAGAATTGCCATGCTATTTGCATCCATTACTCCATCCCCTCCTTTACAAAGAAGCTCTTAACGTGATTATATAAGGCCTCCACTTCAAAAACCAGCATAGCCACTCCGGCCAGAGGCACCGGGAAATACATCCAGAACCTGGAAACCTTGGGCATGCTCACGTATGTACCTTTAGAGCCGATTCCTGTTGCATACTTCCAGCCCACCGTAATCATGATTACCGCAAGGGCAAGCACCGCCAGGTCAGCCACAATATCCAGGCATCTTACCAGCTTGGGGGGCAGATACCGGTCAAAGGCGGTCATACGGATATGGGCTCCCCTTCTGATGGCAAGAGCTGCCGAAAGCACCGCCATATAGGACATACAGGTCAGAACCACCTCTTCACTCCACGCGGGATCGGGAATAAACGAAATGTATCTTCCCGCCACAGCCATGGTGGTGATAAGGATATCCACCACCAGAAGCACCTTGCAAAGGAACAGCACGGCCTTGTATATCACATCATATGCAGGCCTGATTTTATCAATCTTTTGAAATATTGCAGGCATATTGATTCCCCTTTCAAAAACTACAGGCACAGAGTTTATTCATTTGCCCTGTGCCTGTCTGATTGCCGTTTATTATTTGTTCATGTCAAGAATCTGCTGATACAGTTCAGCCTGGTCCTTTGTAGAAGACTCGATGATGTCTTTACAAGCATCCTGCCATGGCTTGATATCAGGAACCTCAACCACGTTGATGCCTTCGGCCTTCAGCTCTTCAAGTACTTTGTTCTCAGCTTCCTCAGAAATAGTTCTGTTGAACTGGGATGCAACCTTGCCGGCTTCAACCAGGATGTTCTGCTGCTCTTCTGTCAGCTTATCCCATGCCTCATCTGTGATAACAACCTGGATTGCGCCCAGTGTATGGCCATCCAGAATCAGGTTTGGAGCAACCTCCTGGAATGCGTTGGAGCTGTAGTTAGCGATTGGCTGCTCAGCACCGTCCACAACACCGGTCTGAAGTGCGGAGTACAGCTCGTTAAAGGAAACAACCGTTGGGCTTGCGCCAAGGCCTTCCACCATACCGTTCATAATCGGGTCATTGGACACACGCAGCTTCATGCCCTTTAAATCATCTAAGCCCTTAACTTCCTTAACTGTGAAGAAGTGACGGAAGCCTTCCTCGCCATAATACAGGCCTCTTACGCCAAGTCCGTTGTCATGGGGTTCCATCAGGAACTCAGGAGCCAGCTCGCTGTCAGCAAACTTCCAGAAATGGTCACGGTTGGCAAATGTATAAGGAATGGACAGAAGCACGGACTTCTCAGCGCCGTAGCTTGTCAGTGCAAACGCGGAAATACGGGAAATATCAATGGTGCCGCCGCCGCCCAGCATGGTGTCCAGAATGTCGTTCTCTGAACCAAGTACACCGCTGGCCTGGAGGTCAATCTTAATCTTGCCGCCGGACATCTCCTCAACGGTCTCTTTAAACTTAGAATCGGTCTGGCCAACAATGGTGTCCAGCGGGTTAACCTCTGCCATAACCAGGGTAACCTCCGGCATGTCGCTGGTATCAGCTGCTGCTTCGGTCTTAGCTTCCTCGGTAGCATCTCCCTCTGCCTTTGGAGCCTCGGTAGGTGCCTCGGTTGCTGCGGGTGCTGCCGTGGTTGGTGTATCAGGGCTCTTTAAGCCACAACCTGCCAGGGAACCGGCTACCATCGCTGCACACAGTAATACGCTCAGTTTCTTCTTCATAATATTCC